>CANQWG010000030.1 GCA_947627505.1 uncultured Bacilli bacterium
GTTTTTTTACTACATTTTTTATTCTTTCAATTTTCTTTCTTTATTTGTTGCACTTGCTTTTATAATTAACCAAAAAAGCGCATTTCCTTTTTAAATAGGATTAAAACCTTCATCAAATGAAATTTGAAGAAAAGATTTTGATAAATTGTTAGATTAAAGTTTTTATTCTATAATAAAAATAAATGGAGGTTACCTATGGCATATGTCGCTTTAAATGTTCATACCGGTTACGATTTTTTATCGAGTGCGATAAAAATCGAAGACCTCCCGAAAATCTGTGAAAGATTAAACTTCAACACCCTTGGAATTTGCGATCGCGGCATGTTTGGCTATCCGTTATTCTATAAAGCTTTATCTTCGCATTCTTACCGCCCTCTTTACGGGCTTACAATCGATGTTTCTTTTAATGACGCGATTATTCCTCTAGTTTTATATATCAAAAACGAAATAGGCTATCAAAATCTTACTAATTTAATCTACGATTATCCTTCTTTAGAATTACCTTATCAAAACTTAGTGAAATATCATGAAGGCTTATTAGCCATTCTTCCTACCAAGGGTAATGAAATAGTAGTCGAAAATTTTAAGACCAACGAACAAAATTGGCAACACTTCGTCTTGAATTTAATCGATCTTTTCGATGATTTTTATTTAGGGCTTGAAATCTACACCAAAAGCGATCTACTTTTTGCCGATAAGATTCGTAGTTTTGCCTCTTTAAATCATTGCGAAATCGTTTTTTTTAACTTACATCTTTACTCTACAAAAGACGATGCGATCGTTTTAGAAATTTTAAATGCGATTAAAAACGATCAAAAACTCACTATGACCACCGCTACTGGTCCTTATTATTTTAAAGATGAAGAAAAACTAAGGTCGATTTTTAAACCAAACGAAATGGATAATACTTTAAAAATCGCGCAAATGCTTGAATTTGAACTGATTAAAAAACGCGGTAAACTTTTGTCTTTTCCGCTTAAAAGCGAAATTTCAAAGCGTCAATATATCTTTGATTTATCGATTAACAATCTCAAATCATTTTATGGAGAAGTTCAAGAAACATATATTAATCGCTTGAACTATGAACTCGATGTGATTGAAAAGATGGGATATCTTGATTATTTTTTAATCGTCGCGGATTATTGTAATTTTGCTAAAACCCATCAAATTCCTGTCGGTCCTGGACGTGGTTCCGCCGCTGGAAGTCTTGTAAGCTTCGCTTTGAAAATCACGACGATCGATCCTTTAAAATACGATTTACAATTCGAGCGCTTCTTGAATCCTTACCGGATGTCGATGCCGGATATCGATATCGATTTTTCCGATCGACGCCGTCAAGAAGTAGTCGATTACATCGCTTCATTTTATGGCGAAGAGAAAATGGCCAATATCGTCACTTATCAAACAATCGGCGCTAAGCAAGCTTTGCGGGATATCGGAAGAGTCTTTTCTTTTAATCAGTTAGACATCAATGAACTATGTTCGAAAATGCGATTGTATAATGGTACGCTTCGCGAAAACTACAAAGCCTCTTTAGAATTTAGAGATCTATTAAAAGACCAATACTTTTTGAATATCGTCACTTTGGCATCTAAAATCGAAGGCTTTCCGCGACAACGCGGAATGCATGCCGCCGGCATTATTTTAAACGATGAGAATCTTCAAAACGTGATTCCCGTCGTAAGAGAAGACGGGCACCATTTAGTGAGCCAATTTGATATGAGCATCTTAGAATCGTTAGGATTTTTAAAGATGGATTTATTAGGATTACGGAACCTGACTTTACTTGAAGAAATCGTCTCGCGTGTAAACGCCAAAGATCCTTCTTTCAAGCTTGAAAACATTCCGCTTGACGATTCTAAAACCTACGAACTTTTTAAACGCGACTTGGTTCTTGGTATCTTCCAATTGGAATCAAGCGGTATGCGCCTTGCGATGAAACAGATCATCATCAATTCGTTTGATGATCTTGTCGCGTTATTGGCGTTATATCGCCCCGGTCCGATGGATTCGATTCCTCTTTATGCCGAAAGAAAAAATAATCATCTGCCTTTGACTTACTTAGACGCCCGTTTAGAACCTATCTTAAAACCGACTTATGGGGTTATCATTTATCAAGAACAAATCAGTGAAATCGTCAAAGCCATCGCCGGATTCGATTTAGGCAAAGCCGATATTTTTAGACGTGCGATTTCTAAAAAAGATGTGCAAAAAATGGAATCGTTGCGTCAAGATTTTATCGAAGGGGCAATTAATAATGGCGTCGATAAACAAATCGCCATTCAAGTTTTTGATTTGATCGATCGTTTTGCCAATTACGGATTCAATAAATCACACTCGGTCGCGTATGCGATGATTTCCTATCAATTACAATATTTAAAGGCCAATTATCCACAGGAATTTTTTGCTTCGTATCTCGATCAAGAATTACTCGATGAAGCTCATTATGCTTTAATTAAAAAAGAGTTTGCTCCCTTTCACATACACTTGCTATTGCCTAACATCAATTTATCGACAATGCGATATGAAATTTCCGCAGATGGTTTGATTATGCCCTTTTCATCGATTAAAAATCTTCCTTCTAACATCATTGAAGAAATCTTACTCGAGCGAAAGAAAAGACCTTACAGCGACTTTATCGATTTTGTTTCCAGAAATGCTTCGGGCAATTTAAAAATCGTTCATCTCATCGCTTTGATCAATAGCGGTGCTTTGGATGATTTTTCCTTGAACCGCGCTACGATGCGCCATCAAGCTCCGATTCTTTTAGAATATTATCAATCTTACGGAGCGATGCTTACTCTTTTAAGCGATGAAGAAAGAAAAATGGTGGCCCCTCATCTTGACGTGCTAGAGGAAGATATAAACATTAAGTATCAACAAGAATACGAAAACCTTGGAATTTTGCTTTCAGGTTCATTTCTTTATCGCTATGAAGAAAAGATAAAAAAATTAGATATTTTACCTTTCAATCAACAACTGACACAATATCGCATAAAAGTTGTCGGAATCGTTTTGAACGCTCGCTTAATCAATACCAAAAAGAACGAAACGATGGCTATCTGCGTCATGAATGACGATAATAGTACTTTTGAAGTTATCGTTTTTGCCAAACTTTATCGTACTACCGGTCAATTATTGAAAAAGGGCATGGGTCTTATCATCGAAGGACATTTAAAACATGAAAACGATCGTGAGCAACTGCTAGCGGAAACGATTGAATCATTGGAGGATTAAACATGAAAACGATCTATATTGTCGATGGGAATTCACTTCTTTTTCGAGCGTATTACGCTACGTCATTTACCGGACAACTGATGCGAACTAAAGACGGATTACCGACTAACGCCATCTACGCCTTTTCAAACATGATGAGTTCCATCATTCACGAATTGCAAAGCGGCGATTCATTGTTCGTCTCTTTCGATACCGGGAAAAAGACCTTTAGGCACGAAAAATTAGAATCATACAAAGCCCAACGAAAACCGATCGACGAGGAACTCAAAGTGCAGTTACCGCTTTCGCGCGATTTATTGGATGCGATGAATGTCTATCATTTTGAACTTGTCGGTCATGAAGGTGACGATATCGCCGGAACTGTCGCTAAGATGGCCGCCAAAGAAAACTATCGGGTGATTATTTACACTTCCGATAAAGACTTCTTGCAGTTGATTGATGAGCATATCGAAGTGAGAATGATTAGAAAAGGTTTAAAGGAAGTAGAAACGATAACCGATACTAACATCCTTGAAAAAATCGGTTTAACACCCGCTCAAATCAAAGATTTTAAAGGCCTCATGGGTGATCCAAGCGATAATTTAAAAGGAATTCCAGGAATCGGCGAAAAGACCGCTTTAAAATTGCTCAATGAATACGGAAGTTTAGAAAATATCATCGAAGCGATGAAAGATAATCATAGCAAAATGGCACAAAATATCCTCGAACATCAAGAAGAAGGAAAACTATGCAAAATGCTTGCCACCATCGAAACCGATGTCCCTTTAAATCTCTCTTTGGAAAACCTCACTTACGTCGGTTATGATTTTAAGACTTTATCAGCATTTTACACTAAATATGAATTTTATTCGCTTTTGAAAAGATTAAAACCTTGTCATATCAATTTAAATTACAAACAATCGATAGATAAAACACCGCAAGAAGAAGAGATCACTTACGAGGAGCACTATGTCAATTCTTTTAAAGAAATCCCACTTTCCTGCAAAGTTTTGATTTTAGATCATGATAATGGCAATTATCATCGAAGCGCGCTTCATGGTTTTATCTTTTCAAATGGAAAGTCAGTCTATTATTTATCGTTAGAAAAAGCCTTGCAAGATCGAGACTTAAAATCCTTTTTAGAGGATCCTACTTATGAAAAGATCGTCTACAATTCTAAAGAAGTGATCGTCTACTTAGCCCGTCATGGGTTTAAAATCGACGGCATCACTTTTGATCTCCTTTTAGCCTCTTACCTTCTTGATTCTTCGTTAGACAACGACGAAGTGACCGTCTTTGCTTATTTTGGATGCAACATTCTTTCAAGTCAAGAAATATCGTTATTTGAGGATCAAAGTAAATTCTTTGCGATGGCTATAAGTCTTTATACTTTACATTCAAAAGTTTTGAAAATGCTTGAAGATATCGATTGTCTTTTCTTATATCAAACAATCGAATTGCCGCTTGCGAAGGTTCTAGCCGATATGGAACTTGAAGGAGTACCTTTAAATCGTCCAGTTCTCGATTCAATCAATCAAGAATATCAAAAGAAACTCGATGCTATCAGCGAACAAATCTACGATTTAGCCGGTTATAAATTCAACATCGCCTCTCCTAAGCAGATCGGTGAATTGTTGTTTGATCATCTCGGCTTAAAATCGAATAAAAAACAGTCGACTTCAATCGAAGTGTTAAATTCTTTAAAAGATGAACATCCTATTGTCGCTTTAATCATCGAGCATCGGAAATATTCTAAAATCATTTCCACGTACACTTCAGGATTAAGCGATTATATTTTCGAAGATGGGAAAATTCACGCGCTATTCAATCAAGCATTGACTACGACCGGGCGTCTTTCTTCAAGCGAACCGAATTTGCAAAACATTTCAGTGCGCACCGAAGAAGGTAAAGCGGTACGCAAAGCCTTCTTCTTTGAAGATCCTAATATTGAACTTCTTTCGTTAGATTACTCACAAATCGAATTAAGAATCCTCGCCTCTTTAAGCGGTGAACAAGATTTGATTGATATTTTCAATCACGATGAAGACATTCATCGAGAAACCGCCGAAGCGGTCTTCAACATTCCAAAAGATGAAGTCACACCTGATTTAAGGCGCCGTGCTAAAACTGTCAATTTTGGAATTGTATATGGAATTTCTAGTTGGGGTTTAGCGGAACAACTAGGTATATCCGCTAAAGAAGCTAATGATATTATCGAGCGTTTTTACAAACGATTTCCTCATATCAAAGTTTATTTTGATAAAGTCGTTCAAGATGCCCAAAAGAATCTTTACGTCACGACGATTACTTCCAGAAGAAGATATATAAGAGAATTGGAAAGCGACAATTATCAAACGCGCGAATTTGGAAAACGCGCGGCGATGAATGCTCCGATTCAAGGTAGCGCCGCCGATTTAATCAAAATCGCGATGATTAAAATCGCACACAAAATTCAAGAAAAACATTTGAAAAGTCGTTTGATTCTTCAAATTCACGATGAATTGATTTTTAAAACTTATGTCGATGAAAAAGATGAACTGTATCGTCTTGTCAAAGAGGAAATGGAACACGCTTACTCTTTCGCCTGTAAATTGAGTGTCGACGGCGGATTCGGTAAGACGTGGTACGATTGTAAATAAAGGAGAATGTTATGCCAGAATTACCTGAAGTTGAAACCGTTAGAACAATCTTACATCGTTCATTATGCAACCGCATAATCGATTACGTTGAAGTCTTTTATCCGCGAATGATTCTTTCGGATTTAAATGAATTCGTCGCTAAACTCAAAGGTGCGAAATTTACCGATGTCAAACGTAAAGGAAAATTTCTTCTATTCTTTCTTGACGACGATAAAGTCTTGATTTCTCACTTGCGGATGGAGGGAAAATATCTTGAATTAACTCACGATGAACCACCTACAAAACATTGTCGTGTCCTTTTTCATCTGCAGGATGGCGCATTATTAAACTATGATGATTCAAGATGCTTTGGAATTATGGAGTTACGCTCTCGCGATGATTATTTAGACGCGCCATGTCTAAAAAAACTTGGCAAAGAACCTTTTGAAATAACCGTAGACGAACTTTACGATCGCTTGAAAAACAAAAAAGTTCCCATTAAAGAAGCTTTGCTCGATCAAACGATTATGACCGGACTTGGTAACATCTATTGCGATGAAGTTTTATTTCTTTCTAAATTAAATCCCTATCGTCTTGCATCTTCACTTCAAAAAGAAGATGTGAAAAATATTTTAAAACATGCAATATCTGTCTTAAACAAATCGATCAAATTAGGCGGTTCCACTGTTTCCAGTTATCATCCGAGCAAAGGTGTCGACGGACGCTTTCAAAATGAATTGATGGCTTATGGCAAAAAGAATATGCCTTGTCCTATTTGTCATCGTAAAATGCGAAAAGACTTTCTTAAAGGACGAGGCACGACCTACTGTCCCCATTGTCAACATGTGGCGTTACGCATCGCGATCACCGGAAAAATCGGATCCGGCAAATCCGCGGTGCTTCAATACTACAAAGATCAAGGGTATTCCACTTTTTCCGCCGACGAGGAAGTTAAAAAGTTATATCGCGAAGTAACCTTTAAGAAAAAATTAGTCGCTCAATTTAAAGAAGAAATTTTAAACGACGATGGTTCGATTTCACTCGGTTATCTTAAAAACGTGGTTTTAAGCGATTTAAATAAAAAAAAGGAACTTGAAAAACTCGTCCATCCTGAGATTAAAAAACGTCTTTTACAATTTATTCTTTCACATAAAGAAGAGCGTTTAATCTTCGCGGAGATTCCGCTTTTGTTTGAAAGCAAGATGGATAATTTATTCGATTATATCATCGGTGTTTCCTGCTCATTTGAAAGTCAAAAAGCACATCTTCGTGAACGCGGCAGTTCCAATATTGAAGAAGATTTAAAACTCAATGCGACCAATATCTTCGATAAGAAAGTCCAAAAAATGGATTTTTTAATCAATAACGATGGCACTTTAGAAGATCTCTATCACGAATTAGATAGAATCAGTAAAGAACTAAAGTAGTTTTGAAACCCGATAAGCGGAAGCAAAAGCCCATTCGATATTATAGCCTCCCGAAACACCATCGACATCAAGCACTTCGCCAAGAGCATATAAGCGATGGTGATTTTTGATTTTTAAAGTGTGAGGATCGATAGTGTCTAAGGCAATTCCCCCGCTTATCACTTGACTATCTTGATATGGATAAAGGGCTAGTACCTTATATCGAAAATCTTTAATTAAATCGCTTAGGGCGATTTTATTTTTCATCTTGGTGTAACGGGAATAAACCTCTTTAGCCACTTCATCGAGCAAGATTTTTTGCAAATCAAAAAGAACATCTTTGCTATTTTTTAAAAGTTGGTTTAAATCATCATTGTTTAAAGATGGGACTAAATCGAGCGAAATAGTGTAAGAACCAAGATTTTGATAATCATGGGCGATAAAGGACGATAAATTAAAAATACAGATTCCCGAAAGTCCGTCTTTTTTAAAAAGCACTTCGCCCTGTTCTTTAACAATACGTGATTGACCTTTGATTAAAGTAGCGGTAACTTTGACTCTTTTTCCTTCAAGTTTTTTGAAATTGCCATCGCATTTGATGGGACAAAGCGAACTTCGTAATGGCGTAAGCGCTAAATTTAAACTTTCACTTAAGTGATAAAAAGAATTTATGTCATTGCCATAGGCGATGTTTCCATAGGCTAATATTAAAATATCCGCTTCATAATTTTGCTTTTTCCCTTTAAGAACATAATGGCGATTTTCTTCGACTTCGCTGATTTCGTCGTCGACGATCATCACTTTATCTTTTATCGCTCTTTTTAAAATATTCAATACCGTCAAAGCACTATTGGTTAGCGGATAACCCCTTCCTTCACTATCGTAATGATAGTAAAGTCCTAAGTCACGATAAATTTGTTCGCGGTGAGTTAAAAAATCATCAAGTACCTCTTGTACGAATTGGGGATCATTATAATGGGTGGCGCTATTATGAAGATTTGAAAAATTGCAGCGACCATTCCCTGAAACCCGAATGCGATTTCCAAGTGCCTTCTTTTCAAAAATCACGATCTTTTTATCCTTGTAATTCCGGCTGATTTGATAAGCACACATCAATCCGCCAGGACCTCCCCCGATAATCGCTATAACTTCTTTCATCGATATCACCATTTCGATTATAACACTTTATCGTAGGCTGTCGTTAATTTAAGTTTTCAATTGTTTACTTTAGCTTTATTATTTACTAAAATGTAACTAAAGGAGCTGAATATGATTATTCTTGTTGGACCATCTGCCTCTGGCAAAACCGAAGTCAGTAAAATTTTATCCACCGAATATGGTATCACAAAAGTTATCACCCATACTACTCGTCCTAAACGCCTTCATGAGGTCAATGATTGTGACTATCACTTCGTCTCTAAAGAAACGTTTGAAGAATTAAAGCGACAGAAGGCTTTTGTGGAAACGACAATCTATAACGATAATTTTTATGGCACTTCCAAAGCAGAACTCAATGACGATAAATGTCTTATTGTCGACCCGCAAGGGGTCGCTTCTTTTATGGCATTAAATGATCCACGAATTGTCACTTTCGGTCTTTTTGCTTCTAAAGAAACGTTAAAAAGACGCATGAAAGAACGCGGTGATAACGATGAAATTATAAAGAAACGACTTTTAAACGATCAAAAAATTTTTTCTGATTCTTTATATGCCAAAGTCGATTATTGTTTCAATAGCGAAGCCTATACCCTTGAAGAATTAGCTCATGCTATCGTCTTACAATATCAAAAGCACCTTTCAAAATCAAAATAACTCTTTAAAGCGAAAGAGGTGTCCGCGTTTGATTTTGACATTAATCCAATAACCCTCTTCTTTCTCTTCGCATTTTATCATGTATTCTTCATTTCTCAAGCGATGAACGACATCGCTTTTTTCATAAGGTATGAGGAGTTTTAAATTGACATAATCAGCAAATAATCTTTCCTTAATCGTTTCAACGATCAATTCCACATCTTTTCGATCGTTCAAATTTACAAAAATGGCACTAGGATCTAAATGAATGTCTTCTTTATTATCGAATTTATCGCATTTGGTGTACACTTCTAGTATGGGTACATCATCAATTCCAAACATTTTTAAAATCTCTTCCGTCACCGCTTTTTTGCGCATACAATCAGGAGATGATCCATCAATCACATGGATTAAAAAATCAGCTACCATAATCTCTTCAAGCGTCGCATAAAAAGAACTTAACAAAACCGGGGAAATATTACTGATAAATCCGACCGTATCCGTCATTAAAATGGGTGGTGTATCTTGAAATTTAATTGATCGAACCGCCGTATTTAAAGTGGCAAAAAGACGATCTTCTTCCTTGACTAATTTATCGGAATTTTGTTCACTAATTGCTAAAAGACGATTCAGCAAAGTCGATTTACCGGCATTAGTAAAGCCCACTATCGCAACTTTGAAAACTTGACTATTTTCACGTTTTATTCGTTGCGTGTTACGCACTTTCATTACTTGAACTAAATTTTTATTTAAAGTTTGAATTTTTTTATCGATTTCTCGACGGCGTAATTCAATCTCTTTTTCACCTTGACCACGATTGGTGATGCCACCTTTACCAGAACGTTGTTGGTCATAATGGTCTTGATACTCTCTAAGACGCAAGGCACGATACCGAAGATGAGCCAGTTTGGTTTCGATTATTGCTTCTGATGAAGAAGCGTGTTGTTCAAAAATTTTGATGATGATTTCAGTACGATCGCAAAGCGGAACTTCAAATGCTTCTTTTAAAGAAACATATTGCCGTTCCGAAATATCGTTATTAAAAACAATCAAATCATACTTTTCTAACTGTATAAGATCTTTTACCTCTTCAATTAAACCTTTGGTTAAAAAAGTGCTTTTCTTAATTTCTTTTAATTTTAAATCGAATAAAGTTTTTATTTCATAATCTAAAGTTTTTAATAATGAAACCATCTCTTCGACCGAATTTAGCAAGCAATCTTTAAAAATGATATTTAATAATAATACTTTCATTTATACCTCAATTTATTTAGTCTGCATCATCGTAATGAATTCATCGTATGTGCATCGTTTATCGATCATCTTTTCGTCGTCAAAGTAAATGATCCGATTAGCGACCGTGTTAATCAATTCTCGGTCATGACTTG
This sequence comes from uncultured Bacilli bacterium, assembly GCA_947627505.1. Lineage (GTDB taxonomy): Bacteria > Bacillota_I > Bacilli_A > RFN20 > CAG-449 > CANQAG01. The sequence goes on from CANQWG010000030.1 coordinate 10,420, forward strand.
AAAAAAGCAAGATGCCTTTATAATTGATCATCCCTTTATTTAAACTTGAAATCGCTTCAAGATCCAAATGATTAGTAGGATCATCCATAATAATCAAATTCGACGCATTGAGCATCGTTTTAGCCATCATGCAACGAACTTTTTCACCACCCGATAAAACTTTGACTTTCTTTAAAGCCTCTTCGTTTGAAAATAACATTCTGCCTAACCACGAACGCAGATAAGTTTCATGTTGATCTTTAGAATAAGGTCGTAACCAATCGACCAAAGAAAGCTCTCCGTCTTTAAAATATTTGGAGTTATCGCTTGGTAAATAGCTTGGAGTGATTGTAATTCCGAATTTATAAGTTCCTTGCTCCGCTTTATCTTCATCCATTAAAATATTGAATAAAGCCGTAATCGCTAGTGAATTAGGGGAAATGAAGGCGACTTTATCTCCTTTTTGTAATCTAAAAGTTAAATCTTTAAATAAACCATCTTTAGTCAAATTTTCGACATATAAAACGTCATTACCGATCTCCCTTTCAAATCTAAAGTCGATGTAAGGATAAACGCGCGAAGAAGGTTTAATATCCTCAAGCGTAATTTTTTCGAGTTCTTTTTTTCTTGAAGTAGCTTGTTTGGATTTAGAAGCATTGGCCGCGAAACGAGCGATAAACTCTTCTAATTCTTTGATTTTCTGCTCTTTTTTGGCATTGCTGTCTTTCATCTGTTTTTGAATCAACTGACTCGATTCATACCAAAAATTGTAATTTCCGACAAACAAAGTAATGCCTCCGTAATCAACGTCGAGAATTCGCGTGCAAACTTTATTCAAAAAATGACGATCGTGTGAGACAATTATCACGGTATTTTCAAAATTGTACAAAAAATTTTCAAGCCACATTGTCGCTAAGGCATCGAGATTGTTAGTCGGTTCATCGAGCAATAAAATATCGGGATTACCAAATAACGCTTGAGCTAAAAGGACTTTTACTTTCTCCTTAGAATCGAGTTCTTTCATCAATAACTGATGCTTTTCTAGAGGAATTCCCAAAGACATCAATAAACTTTGCGCCGACGCTTCGGCTTCCCAACCGCCCATCTCTGCGAATTCCATTTCAAGTTCGCTCGCTAGAATTCCGTCTTCCTCAGTGAAGTTTTCTTTAGCGTACAATTCATCTTTAAGACGACTGACCTCGATCAAGCGTTCAAATCCATGTAATACCGTATCTAAAACGGTGTATTCATCATAAGCATTCTGATTTTGCTTTAAAATCGACATCCGCTCATTTTGAGTCAATGTCACACTGCCACTTGTCGGTTCTAATTCCGAGGAGATGATTTTTAAAAAAGTGCTTTTACCGGCACCATTGGCGCCAATAATGCCATAGCAATTTCCCTTTTGAAATTTGATGTTGACATCTTTAAACAATACTCGTCCTCCAAACTGCATTGAAACATTATTGACTTCTAACATTGCTCTTCTCCTTCTCTTTCAAATACTCTTGTAATTTACGATGTAAATCCGTGCGACAATACTTCAAAGGTATCTTCTTCAAACAAGGATAGCCGCTGATTGCAAATAAGCCTCGTGGCACAATCATCTGCGTTTGATCGTAATCATTTATGATAACGGCTAAAAATTCGCTTAACGCCGCTTTTGACGCTTTATGCGTAAAGATAGTCAAAAATCGATGACCCAAACGCGAGATAATATGCGGTAAACCGGAATCTTTATTGGAAATGATGTTTGTAGAACAAACACCAGGGTGACAAAGACGACAATCTAAACCCTCTTCAATCAATTCATGGTAAAGACCATTGATGTATAGTTTTGATAAAGCATAACGGCGATTTCTCGAAAGACTTTCAATCATTTCAAATTCATGCATTTTACTGAATCGAGCCACTAACGAAGTGACTAAGATAACCCTCGTGTTTTGACGTTTGAGATCATCTTTCAAATTGTATAATAGACGATCTAGTCCAATATAATTGGTACCGATTGTTAACTCCAAATCATCTTGGGTCTTGTAGTCTTTCTTGGGATAATAAATTCCGGCATTAGCCACAAGGGCAAAAAGATCATAGTTTTTAATCACTTTAGAAGCCTCATCGATCGAGGCAAATGACGCTTGATCATATTCAATCATTTCAATTTTGGCATTTTTAAAAATCGATAAGGCTCTATCCTTCGCTTCAATGGCTCTTTTTAAAGAACGGCACGCCATCACGATTCGAGCATCAAACCTTAAAAGATGCAACATCAATTCAAATCCCAATCCCGAATTTGCCCCGGTGATAAGAATCGTTTTATCCTTCAAATCGAAATGTTGTTTATTAAAGAAAGAATCGTAGGTCATAACACACTTTCTAGTTTGGCGACTAACGAATCTAATTCATCGAGTGATTTTAAGCGTGCTCCAGAAGCATTGAGATGTCCTCCGCCTCCAAATTGAGCCGCCACATCGTTGATAGCAACCTTTTTAGAGCGAATCGAAACCCGCCACTCATTGATAGACGGATCTTCGGTAATGCTCATCCAAATGTGAATTCCGTTGATATTTGATAACAACGATAAATTCTCTTTACCGCGTTCCGGAGTAATGTTTAACTCTTTCTGCGCCTGTTGATCGAGAATGTAATAAGCCACTCCTTTAGGACTGACTTTAAAATGATTGAGAACATATTTCATGTTATCTAAATCGGCGATTTCTTTTTGATACATTTTCAAATAGACATCATGTGACGGATTCAACCCGGTATCTAATAACTTTGACGCGATATCGAAGGTCGATTTAGTCGTACTCGGGAATAAAAACCGACCCGAATCGCCGGCAATCCCGGAAAAAAGATACATAGCCGCTACCTTCGATAAAGGGTATTTACGTTTTGAATAAATAAAATCGGCGACTAATTCCGCACACGAAGAAAGTTCATCGGTCACGATATTTAAATTACCATATTGTTCAACAGCCGGATGATGATCGAATTTAATGATGAAATCAGCTTTTAAAAACCGTTGATCATCGATTCTTTTAGTGTTTCCGGTGTCAACGACAATCGCTAAAAATCTTTCATCGAAATATGAATCTTCAAGTTGTTCCATATACGGATAGAGTCGTGGCGTAAAACTCACGTGATCATGTCCGACATAATGAATGTCTTTACTTGGAAAATTATCGCGCAAAAAGGTCACTAACCCCATTTGAGTGCCTAAAGCATCATAATCCGGCAACTCATGACGGAAGACGACAATACGATCATATTCCTTAATTTTTTGATATACCGCTTTATACAATTTTTTATTTTCTTTAATCATTACGTTTCTCCTTTATATCACATTAATCAATATTATAAGTCCGATTAAAACCACAACGGCGATGCACACTAAAACGATGATCGAAAAAACGATTTTCCGATCCAATTCATTGTTACGATCAAAGCCACGATCATCTTTGGGTCTTTTTATCGGTGTTTTATCGCGCATTTGCTTCACCTCATCCTATATTTTATCATTTCTATTAGGTGATAGTAAAAGACTTTATTCATTAACTTCAATGTCGTCTTTAAATTTTTTATTTAAAACTTAATTAAAATTTAAACTTCAAAAGTTAAGGTATTCAAAAATAAACTTCAAAACCGATAAAATAAAGAAGTA
>CANQWG010000031.1 GCA_947627505.1 uncultured Bacilli bacterium
ATTTGTATAAGTAACATTATACTAATTATTTATATTGCAAATCTTTTTTAAGATACTTTAAAATAATTGTAAAGAAATTATTTTTAATGTTTGCTGAAATCTTATATTTGAATGAGGAAAAGATATGTTAAATGAATCAAATGAAGCAACGTCGACAATCAGTTCTACTCCATCCATACCTCAAAAGCGTTTAGATTATGTCGATACGGCAAAATTCATTGCGATATTTCTTGTTATTTTATGCCACACAATCGGAGGCCAAGGAGAAATTATCCACTTTTGTTACAGTTTTCATTTACCGGTTTTCTTTGTTTTAAATGGTATTACTTTAAAAGTAAGAGATAACGAAAATTTTGGAACGTATTTGCAACGAAAAATGAAATCATATTTAATTCCAATTTTTTGTTTGGGCATTCTATTGATATTTTCAGAAATGCTTTTGGCTTCATTAAATGGAAATCCCAAAGACATCAGTTATATCGGACAGATGATCATCAAATTGCTTGAACAGAAGCGCGTTTATCCTTTATGGTTTGTTGGAGCGTTGTTTTTTTCAGACGTCTTCTTTTATGCCGTTGTCAAATTCGGTAAAAACAAATTGCCATATTGTTCATTAATTGCATTAGGCTTTTTAGGAGTAGCCATCTTTTTCAATAAATTTTTTAATTATAATTATGTGTGGAATATCGATGCCAGTTTATTTGGAGTCTTTTTTGTTTTTATTGGTTATGCCTTTAATCATCAAAGTTTAACTAAAATAAGGACGTTTCTCCTTTCTAAAAGATGGATCAGTTTATCAATAGGTTTAGTTTTATTTGGGATTGGATATCTTATTAGCGAATATAATTTTCACACTTATGGAACTTATCTAGAAATGTGGGGACGCCAATATCAAAAATACTATTTGACCTTGCCATGCGCCATCATCAATTCATGTGCTTTCATTTTAATTTGCAGCGCTTTCCGCAATAAGATTTTTAGCGAATGCGGTAAAAGTACTTTAGTGCTTCTAGCCTTTCATCAAATAGTGACTATTCCTCTCTTCAATAATTACCTTGCTAATGGATGGTACAATACCATAAGAATCTTATCCAAGGACGATTTCCAATATCTATTTTATTGCTTAATTTCTTCGTTATTTTCGACACTTACGCTTTTGATATTTTATTATTTAATAATTTATTCACCTTTTTCATTTATTCTCAATCGCAAAATGCCCCAATTTTATCGCGATGGGTTTCATAAATTGAAAACAAAATTAAAAGTGACTAAGTAAAATAACAATTTATATTTAAATATTTCATAAAAAAAGCTTAACCATTCAATTGGGTTAAGCTTTTTAAATTAGTCATCTAATTGTCCGGTAAAATCGATTACATCCGGGGTATTTTCATCTTTAGATGTTTCTTCAGATACTTCATTATCTACATCGTCATCTTCATTTTCTTCACCTTTTAAACCAGTGCCGGCCGGAATCAACTTACCAATCATCACGTTTTCTTTAAGTCCGTGTAGATAGTCTATTTTTCCTTTAATAGCCGCATCAGTTAAAACTTTTGTGGTTTCTTGGAAAGAAGCCGATGATAAGAACGAATCGGTATTTAACGCCGCCTTGGTGATTCCAAGGACGATTGGACGACCGACTGCCGGATGTTTACCAGATAAGATCGCCTTTTCATTCTTTTGAGTGAATTCAACAAGGTCAACCCTAGTACCCGGAAGCATATCGGTGTCGCCACCTTCGACAATCAACATCTTTCTTAACATCTGACGTACGATAACCTCGATATGTTTATCGGAAATATCGATACCTTGGAGACGATAGACTTTTTGAACTTCTTTAACAATGTATTTTTGAACTTGAGTCACATCTGAAACTTCAAGTAAAGTCTTTGGATTAATCGCACCTTCGGTGATCTTTTGTCCATTTGTGACTTTGTCACCTTCTTTAACTCTCAAACGAGCGTTATAGTTAGTGAGGTAAGTCTTTTCTTCAAGATCGTTTTTAACGACGACAGTCGAACGACCGGCTTCGGTTTTAATGGAAGTTACGACACCGCTGATTTCCGAAATGATCGCTTCGCCCTTTGGATTACGCGCTTCAAACAATTCTTGTACACGCGGTAAACCTTGAGTAATATCGCTACCAGCAACACCACCGGTGTGGAAGGTTCTCATCGTCAATTGAGTACCTGGTTCACCGATTGATTGAGCCGCCATAATACCTACAGCTTCGCCAACTTCGACTTCGCGTCCGGTGGCTAAGTTACGACCATAGCAATGTTTGCAAACACCATCTTTAGTCTCACAACCGAACAACGAACGAATTTCAACTTTCTTGATGCCGGCATCGACGATGGCCTTAGCCATTTCTTCATCCATCAAAGTATTGCCTTTAACGATTACTTCTCCTGTTTCAGGATTAATAACATCGTGAACGGTGTAACGTCCTACCAAGCGATCATAAAGAGAGACAATCGCAGAATCGTTTTTCGAATCGCGGATTTCTGAAACCACGAATCCATGGTCAGTGCCACAATCCTCTTCCCGCACGATCACATCGTGAGAAACATCGACAAGTCTTCTAGTTAAGTAACCGGAGTCTGCCGTTTTAAGCGCGGTATCCGCACCACCCTTACGGGCGCCGTGTGTCGCAATAAAGAACTCAGAAACCGTTAAACCTTCTCTAAAGCAAGATTTAATCGGAAGTTCGATGGTTTCGCCAGAAGGATTAGCCATTAAGCCACGCATACCGGCTAATTGAACGAAGTTTGATAAACTACCACGAGCACCAGAATCAGACATCATAAAGATCGGGTTACGCGGATTATCCTCAAATTGTTTTTTAAGGATGGTTTCGACTTCTTCTCTGACTTTGGTCCAAACATCGACAACTTGTTTATGACGTTCAGCATCAGTCAATAAACCTTTATCAAATAGATGTTGAATATGTTCGACTTGTTTGTCGCCGTTTTGTAATAATTCTTGCTTTCCTTCAATGACCGCGATATCGAATAAGGACACGGTAAGTCCGGAAACTGTCGCAAATTTAAAGCCTTGATCTTTTAAATTATCGAGGACTTTTGAAGTCGTCTCCGCTTGATAGCGGTTGAAGATTTCATTGATGATATTACCGACATTCTTTTTGACAAATGGTTTTTTAAGCGGTAAATTCGCAATGTACTCTTTGATGTTGGTTCCTTTCGGAACAAAGAACGACTTTTGATCCGCACTCAAGTTTTCTTTAGAATTATCGTTGAGATATGGGAAATCTTGAGGGAAGATTTGATTGAAAATTATCTTACCGACCGTGGTGATCAAATAAGAATTATTCATTTCGTAATCGAATCCGAGTTTTTTCATCGATTCGCCTTTAATTGCAATGCGGTTATGGAGATGAATTTGTTTGGTTTCATACGCCATTAAAACTTCATCGACGGATTTGAATACTTTTCCTTCACTTGCCGCGTAAAGTTCGTATCTTTCTGCTTCTTCAAGATCACCGCGTTCACGACAAGCATCAGCCTTCTTTAAGAAATCTTCCTTGGAAGATTCCAAAGTTAAGTAGTAGTTTCCCAAAATCATATCTTGAGAAGGAGTCACGATCGGTTTTCCGTCTTTAGGACCCAAAATATTGTGAGAAGCTAACATCAAATCATAAGCTTCTCTTTGAGCTTCGTAACTTAGTGGCACGTGAACTGCCATTTGATCACCATCAAAGTCAGCATTAAACGCCGTACAAACCAACGGGTGAAGGCGAATAGCCCTTCCTTCGACGAGTTTGGGACGGAACGCTTGAATGCCTAAACGGTGTAAGGTCGGAGCACGATTTAAAAGAACCGGATGTTCTTTAATCACCTTTTCGACGATATCCCAAACGACAGGATCATAGCGATCGATCATTTTATTGGCTTGCTTATGTGAATTGGCAATACCATCTTTAATCATGATCGAAGCGATAAACGGACGGAATAATTGAATCGCCATTTCGCGAGGAATTCCGCATTCATACATCTTAAGATCCGGACCGACAGCAATGACCGAACGACCGGAATAATCGACACGTTTACCAAGTAAGTTTTGACGGAAACGTCCTTGCTTACCTTTCAAGGTGCTCGATAAAGATTTTAAAGCTCTACCTCCAGCACCAACAACAGCTTTAGATCTTCTGCCGTTATCGATCAACGCGTCGACAGCTTCTTGAAGCATCCGTTTTTCATTCATCAAAATGACATCCGGGGCATTCATATCAATCAACTTTTTAAGACGTGTATTTCTTGTAATTACACGACGATATAAATCATTTAAATCACTGGTAGCAAAACGACCGCCGTCCAACTGTAACATCGGACGTAAATCAGGCGGAATGACCGGCAATACATCGAGAATCATCCACTCCGGCTTATTGTTGGAGTTACGGAAAGCTTCGATGGCTTCAAGACGTTTAATCAATTTTAATCTTTTTTGATTCTTTTGGCCTTGGGTTTCTTTTAATTCCGCTTGAATTTTGGCGAATTCTTCATCAAGGTTAACTTCCGCCAACAATCTTTTGACGGCTTCGGCCCCGATTCCAAATTCCGCTCCGGTATATTTAGAAATATACGAAGCACAAACTGAAAAACTAAATGGTTCTTGAGGATTTTCAAGCTTGGCGATCAATTCGTCAGCTCGAGCGTAATCGTAATTATCTTCAAGTCCGTCTTTTAGCAATTGTTCTTTAATTTCGCGAATCGTGCTTACGAAAACGATTCTCGCACTTCTTTCATCGAGCACTTCGCGATAATGTAAGCAAGAGGAAGTGCCCGGATTTAAACAAATGTGAGAGACGAAATAAATGACCTCTTCAAGTTGTTTAGGAAGAATGTCTAACACTAATCCCATTCTTGAAGGTATTCCTTTTAAATACCAAATATGAGCGCATGGCGAAGAGAGTTCAATGTGACCCATTCTCTCTCTTCTAACCGCTTTTGTCGTCACCTCGACGCCACATTTTTCACAGATGACGCCTTGGAATCTGATCTTTTTATATTTACCACAATTACACTCATAGTCTTTGGCTGGTCCAAAGATTTTTTCACAATATAAGCCACCTTTTTCCGGCTTTTGCGAACGATAGTTGATCGTCTCTGGCTTTTTTACTTCACCATAGGACCATTCTCTAATTTTTTCAGGAGAGGCTAATCCGACTTGAATAGCCGCTAAACGATTGACATCAAACATATTCTATCGATCCTCCTCTTCATCAACTCGATATTCAGAAGTAATTTCACGTACTGAATTCGAAATTTTTCTTGATTCAACTTCATTTTCTTTCGACATCATCTTCAGATCGATTTCATCGCCGTCTTTATCGAACAATTTCACGTCGATTGCGAGCGATTGTAATTCTTTTTGCAAGACTCTGAAAGATTCCGGCATACCCGGTTTTGGAATTTCACGACCTTTGATGATCGCTTCATAAGTCTTGGCTCTTCCAACCATATCATCCGATTTAATCGTCAAGATTTCTTGTAAGATATGCGCAGCGCCATAAGCTTCAAGAGCCCAAACTTCCATTTCACCGAAACGTTGACCACCATTTTGAGCTTTACCACCTAATGGTTGTTGCGTCACAAGTGAGTATGGTCCAATCGATCTAGCATGCAATTTATCATCGACCATGTGGACGAGTTTAATCATATACATCACACCGACGGAAATTCTTTCATCGAATCTTTCTCCGGTTCTTCCGTCGTAAAGAATCGTTTTACCATCTTTGTCCATTCCGGCACGATCCATCAATTCATAAATTTCTTCGTTGGTCATTCCATCAAAGACCGGGGTAGCAATTTTAAGACCGAGCTTTTTACAAGCCATGCCTAAGTGAATTTCAAGGATCTGCCCGATATTCATACGAGACGGAACACCTAACGGATTAAGCATGATATCAACCGGGGTTCCATCCGGTAAAAACGGCATATCTTCCACAGGAAGAATTTTTGAAATAACACCTTTATTACCATGTCGACCCGACATTTTATCGCCTTCAGAAATCTTTCTTTTTTGGACGATGAAAACTTTGATGACTTCGTTGACTCCTGGCGGTAATTCCGCACCATCTTTACGGGTGAAACGCTTGACATCGAGTACGATACCGGCACCACCGTGAGGAACACGAAGGGAAGTATCCTTACCATCTTTAGTTTTATCAGCAAAAATCGCCATTAACAATTTTTCTTCCGGCGTCGGTTCTGTTTGTCCTTTTGGAGTTACTTTACCGACTAAAATATCGCCTTCTTTAACTTCGGCACCGGGAACAATCACGCCGTTTTCATCCAAGAATGCTTTAGCTTCGGCTGAAACATTTGGAATATCGCAAGTGATTTCTTCATCACCCAATTTGGTCGAACGACATTCAACCACATATTCTTCAATGTGAATCGAAGTGTAAACATCGTCTTTAACAAGTCTTTCAGACATGATGACGGCATCTTCATAGTTATAACCATTCCATGTCATAAAGGCGATTGTCACATTTTGACCCAAGGCTAAATCGCCATTGTCCATTGCCGGACCATCGGCGATAATATCGTCTTTTTTCACTTTTTGATCTTTCTTGACGATCGGTTTTTGATTGATACAAGTACCGGAGTTTGAACGTCCAAATTTTTGCAATAAGTAAACACGTGGACCACTTTCGCCTTCAACAACGATCTTTTTAGCATCGACATAAGTGACGACACCATCCTCTTTACAAATTACTGCCGAACCGGAGTCTTTTGCGATGTTGTGTTCAAGACCGGTGCCAACAAAAGGAGCGTGAGGATTCAATAACGGCAACGCTTGACGTTGCATGTTAGCGCCCATCAAGGCTCTCGTCGTATCATCGTTTTCAAGGAATGGAATACATGCCGAAGCGATTGAAACGATCTGTTTTGGTGAAACGTCGATATAATCGACTTCTTTACGATCCGCCAAAATGTTTTCGCCATTATGACGAGCGATAACTTGTTGATCTAAAATCGTTCCATCTTCGCCTAAATGAACGTTGGCTTGAGCGATGACGTGATCTCTTTCGCGATCAGCCGATAAGTATTCCGTCTCATCGGTAACTCGACAAGTCTTCTTATCAACTTTACGATATGGAGTTTCGATAAAGCCATATTGATTGATTTTGGCGTAGCACGCCAAATTATTGATAAGTCCGATATTTTGACCTTCTGGAGTTTCAATTGGACAAATTCTACCATAGTGCGAATAGTGAACGTCACGAACTTCAAATGAAGCTCGATCACGAGTAAGACCACCGGGACCTAAAGCCGAAAGACGTCTTTTATTGGCTAACTCCGCTAACGGGTTAGTTTGATCCATAAATTGTGAAAGTTGACTTGAAGCGAAAAATTCTTTAATCGCCGCTGTCAACGGACGAATGTTCGTTAACGATTGAGGAGTGATCGTTCCTTCGGTAGAAATGGACATCTTTTCTTTGACGCTTCGTTCCATACGCGAAAGACCGATTCTAAATTGATTTTGAATCAATTCTCCGACACATCTGATACGACGATTGCCTAAATGGTCAATATCATCGGTATCTCCGATTCCGTCAATGACATTCGTAAAGTATGAGAAAGTCGCAATCATATCCGAAATCGTCACATAAGCGACTTCAAGATTAAGATCGGTTCCAACGATAGGAACGACTTTTTCTTTCTTTTCATCGGTGTAGACTTTTACGATATTGACTGTACCATGATTATCAAGATTTTCATTGATGGCAAGATGTCTTTCGTGAGCACCTTTTTCAAAGAAACCTTCCTCTTGGAGTTGTTCTACGATCTCTTTGGACATGTAATCACCGACATTGTAAACAACTTCGCCGTCAGCTGATACTAAAGGTTCTGCTAAATAACGTCCTGCCAAACGATTGTAAATGCCAAGTTTTTTCGAAAATTTAAAACGACCGGCCCGACCTAAATCGTAACGCTTGTGATCGAAAAATTTCTGACGGAAGAAAGTCGCTGCACCTTCTGGTGTAAACGGCTCGCCTGGTCTTAACTTAGCGTAGATTTCTTGCAAAGCATCAGATGCTTGAAGTTCATCGTTATTTTCACGACCTTCGCGTTCTTTTTCAATCGTGGTTTGTAATTGAATCGAATCTCCGAACAATTCATACATTAAATCGTAGCTGTTGAGACCTAATGCTCTTAAAAGTATGGTAACCGGCATTTTTCTTTGACGATCGATTCTCACTGAAATCATATCTTTGGTATCGGATTCAAATTCCAACCAAGTGCCTCTTGTCGGAATTAAATCGGCACCAAAAAGGTATTTTCCGGATTTATCCATCTCTTTAGATAGATAGGCTCCTGGAGAACGGACAAGTTGCGAAACGATCGCTCTTTCCGCTCCATTGATGATAAATGTTCCAGATTCGGTCATCAATGGGAAATCACCCATAAAGACTTCGTTTTCTTTAATTTCACCGGTATTTTTAAATATTAATCTCAAAGTGACCTTCAAGGGAGCACTATAAGTTAAATCACGGGTTTTACATTCCAATGGGTCATATTTAGGTTTATCTAATCTAGCCCCACAGTATTCGATTGACAAAGTATCACTGTGATTCGAAATCGGATATACGTCTTTGAACACTTCATCGATTCCTTTTTCGAGGAACCATTTGAAAGATTCAGTTTGTATTTCGACTAAATAAGGTAACGGTAAAGAACCGCTGATCTTAGAATAGTCAATCCGACCATTATGAAGGTACTTATAATTTGTTGATTCTATTTGTTTGCTCATGCGCAAGTCTCCCTTCTTTCATTGTTGATTGTTCAACTTTACTGCTCGATAGATGTAGTAGCCTTTATCACGTTTTACTAGAGTGCAATTTTGAAAGACACTCGCTGTATATTTTTGAGCCGATTCCGCCCCATGACTCTTTCTAATCACAAAGTAAAGTGAACCATTTGGATTAAGATGTTCATAGCTTTCTAAAAACATCTTGTAGATTATTTTTTTGCCCGCTCTAATCGGAGGGTTAATTACGATTGTATCGAACTGTCGATCGATATTGCTGAAACAATCGCTTTCAATCACGGTTATAGCAGTGTGGTTTAATAAAGCGTTCTCGCGTGCGAGCGCGCACGCGCGCTTATTAACATCAGCCAGATAAATTCTCGTGTTTGGAAAATAGTGCGAAAGAACGATTCCTAAAGTGCCATATCCACAACCCAAATCGAGAATTTCTCCTACCAATTCTTGCTTAGACAAAACATTTAATAGGGCGATACTTCCCCTATCAATTTCATCTTTTGAAAATATTCCTGAGTCGGTTTTAAAGGAGAATGAATATTCGTTTAACTTGATATTCAGATAGCGTGGTTTAGATTTTAGACCTTCGACATTATCGAAATATTGTGGCATTCTTCACCCTCCTTTAAGCGACAAAAACCCACCTATAGTAAGGCAGGTTTATTTTTCAATTCAAGGCGCGAATTATTTAATTTCGACTTCAGCACCAGCCGCGACAAGAGTCTTCTTGTGTTCTTCGGCTTCGACCGGTGAAATCTTTTCCTTGATGTTGGAAGGAGCATTGTCAACCAACTTCTTCGCTTCGCCAAGGCTTAAACCGGTAATGGCCACAACCGCTTTGATGACTGGGACCTTGTTAGTACCAAAGCTCTTTAAAACTAAGGTTACTTCGCTTGGTCCTTTAGCGGCGGCTTCCTCTTCAACCGGAGCGGCAGCGGCTGCAACTGGGGCAGCAGCGGTAACGCCGAATTCTTCTTCGATGCCTTTAACTAAGTCGTTTAATTCAACGATGGTCATTTCTTTTAAGGATGAAATGATTTCCTCTTTAGATAATTTTGCCATTTTAAATTTCCTCCTATCAATGGTATTATTGTTGTTTGTCTGCGATAGCTTTTACCGCACATGCGAATGAACGAACTGGAGCTTGTAAAACAGATAGTAACATCGAAAGAACGCCCTCTCTGTTTGGAAGCTTTGCAAGGTCCTTAATTTCGTCTGCTGACATGACCTTACCTTCAATCAATCCACCTTTAATAATTAGATTTTCGTGTTTTTTAGCAAATTTGGTAACCACTTTCGGTCCTTCAAGAGGATCTTCACAAGTGATATAAGCATTAGGTCCGACTAAATATTGATTTAAGTCTTCGTGTCCTAATTCATCAACCGCACGAGTGAAAAGTGAATTTTTGTAAACGCCCATTTTTGCGTTTTTCTTTAAAAGCTCTTTTCTGAGTTCGGTGAGTTCCGCGACATTTAAACCACGGTATTCAGCAACTACTACAGAATTAGAAGTTTTTAATAGATCGGTAAGTTCGCCGACGATCGCCTTTTTGGCTTCTAACACGTTTTGGTTCATATTGCACCTCCTTATAAAGTTTTTATATAGGCAACAATATACAGGTGACTAATCATATTCATGAATAGGTACCTCGGCAACATAATTAAGCTTAAAGCCGTTGCTGTCTTAGGTATATTGGAGCTTTAAAATTTATTAACGTCCATTAAACGTGAATTTAATGGCCGGACCCATCGTAGTATGAAGAACAACATTTTTAATGTATTGTCCTTTAACCGCGGCAGGACGAACTTTTAAAATCGTATCACAAACCATGGTGAGGTTTGCAACAATCTTCTCGGTATCGAACGAAACGCGAGCAATGGAAAGATGAATATTTCCTTCTTTATCGACACGATACTCAATTTTACCAGCTTTAATTTCTTTGACGGCTTTAGCGATGTCTGGGGAAACCGTACCCGTTTTGGGGTTTGGCATCAAACCTTTAGGCCCTAAAAGACGACCTAATTTACCGAGCTCACCCATCATATCTGGAGTAGCGACGATAACATCGAAATCAAACCAGTTTTCTTTTTGAATTTTTTCAAGCATCTCTTTACCACCGGCATAATCGGCGCCGGCAGCAAGTGCTTCATCGACCTTTTGGGTAATCGCCAAAATTCTTTTGGTCTTACCATTCCCATATGGTAAAGTCAAAGTTCCTCTCAATTGTTGATCGGCTTGTTTGGGATCAACGTTAAGGCGGAACGAGACCTCAACCGTCGCATCAAATTTGACAGTCGAAGTTTCTTTTACAAGTGCGCAAGCTTCTTCAAGACTATAAACTTTGTTAGGTTCAATCTTGGCTAAAGCTTCCTGATATTTCTTACCTCTTCTCATTTTTTCCTCCTAGTGGTATTAACGGTTTTAACCTTCCACTTATTCATCGATGGTAATACCCATATTACGGGCAGAACCGGCGACTACTTTCATCGCTGCTTCAACATCATTGCAGTTTAAATCTGGCAATTTGTATTCGGCGATTTTTCTAAGTTGTTCTTTGCTAATGTGACCGACTTTCGTGGTTTTAGCATTAGCTGATCCCTTGCTGATTCCGGCTTCTTTTAACAAAAGAACCGCAACTGGGGTCGTTTTGATAACAAAATCAAACGATTTGTCTTCATAAGCCGTAATAATAACGGGAACGATATCTCCGTTACGATCAGCGGTTTTAGCGTTGAAATCCGTACAGAACTTCGGCATTAAAATACCTGCAGAAGCGAGTTTAGGTCCTGGTTTAGCTTGGCCTCCAGGGATTTCCAATTTTACAACTTTTGCGATTTTCTTACTCACGTGACACACCTCCTATAAGTTTTTTTGTCCGTGCTGTGGTTCGCGAATCATCTTGATTCTTCCACTGCGCAAAGAATAGCGCGCAAAAAGCGCATAAAATGCCATTCTTTGATAGTTTACAAAAGTTCAAGTGGTTTTGCAATCTTTTTTTTGTTTTTTCACTATTTCGCAAATTGAAAAAATAAACCCCATTGAATGTACAAATTAAAAAAATAGTTTATAAATAAAATTTTGATTAAAAATAGCATGTGTTTTTGCTTAAATTTTATTACTTTTTATCTAATTTTGTTTATAAAATAGGCATCTTGAGATAAATTGTGGATTATGTTATATTTTTTTTGAGGAAAAATCATGAAGCAAAAAATAAACATTTTATTTATTTTACTACTCTTAAGCAGTTGTAAAATAGCAACAAACCCATCAAGCAGTCTTAGTCTTCCATCCTCTAACTCACAAATTGAAGCAACTTCAACATTGAGTGATACTACTTCTATAACGGATACTTCAAGCGAAGAACACACTTACCTTTCTAGTAGTGATGAAGAATCAAATTCCACTATAAGCGAAGAATTTTCATCGAGTGTCGAAGAAGAATCATCAAGTGAAGATACGCTTTCTTCAAGCAGTTTTGAAAGTTCTTACTATAATGAACCTCGAGCATTAAATCTTTATGCCATCAACGATTTTCACGGATCGGTAATTCCTAATGGTGAAGAAGTCGGAATCGTTAAGCTTGGAAGTTTTTTAAAAGAGCAAAAGAAAGATGGTAATACTCTTTTACTGAATTCGGGAGATATGTGGCAAGGTGCTATTGAATCAAATTACAATTACGGAAACCTTTTAACCGATTGTATGAATGAAATTGAATTCGATTGTTTCACCCTTGGCAATCACGAATTTGATTGGGGTGCTGAACGTATTTTAGAAAATCGCGACCGAGTCAGTAGCAAAGGATATCAAACTCCCTTTTTAGCCGCGAATATTTATAATTATAACATTGATAATAAATCGACCGGCGATTTTGCTAATCTTGGCGATAAATATGTGATAAGAACCTTGGAAAATGGTTTAAAAGTAGGAATTATCGGCGTAATCGGCAATGAACAAATCACCTCGATTTGTTCTCAATTTGCAGATCCTTATACATTTAAATCACCGACACCGATAATTAAACAATTATCTGATGAACTTAGGATGCAACACGATGTCGACGTCGTAATTCTCGATGCCCACACCGATCAAAAGAGTATCTTAGAAGATTCTACTTCCACGAACACTCTTACTGACTATGCCGGAATCACCAAAATAAGTCCCCAATCCCAAGCGCGTTATGTCGATGCGGTTTTTTGCGCTCACACCCATCAAACCGAATTAGGAATGGTTAACGGCGTTCCTTTTGTCCAAGGTGGTAGTAATGGTAAAGCTTACTCGTATGTATCTATTGAAGTTTCTCCACAAGGAGAAGTAACTTGTTTAGATTACTCTTACTATGATACGAGTTCTATTCGGGTTACAGAAGACCCAAGCCTCAGTGCCTTAGTTTCATCTTACAAAGCTATCTCCGATCAAATTGGGGAAGAAACCTTAGGAACATTAAAAAGTTATTTAAGTTATAATCAATCGTTACCTAATTTTGTCGCCACAGCAATCGCTGAGCAAACCATTAAAGCCGGTTATGATATTTCTTATGCTGTTACTAACACCGGACGCAGTGCCCTTCAAAGTGGCACAATCACTTATGCCAATCTATACAAATCACTGCCTTTTGACAATGAAATCTATATTTTGGATACCAAGGGTGAAGATTTGATTAAAGAATTCAATTATAGTTCAACCCATATGTATCGTATTGATAGTCAAGCGATTGAAAGTTCTAAAACTTATCGCGTCGCGGTAATCGATTATCTGGCGTTACACCGCAACGTCAATCGTAATTATAATTACTTCCCCAGTGCCAAAATTGTCGGTAAGCTTACCAAAAACGGGGAAGTTTACAATTATCGCGATATTACCGCTGATTATATCCGTTCATTTGATGAAACGATAAACGGTTCTTCTTATTTGAATAGTAATGTAAGATATGACACTTCTAAAGTATCACAAACGGTAAGATTTTAATTATTATTAACATAA
>CANQWG010000032.1 GCA_947627505.1 uncultured Bacilli bacterium
CTGAAAATGCATAAAATTGCCTTTATTTAGCCACTTTTACTCGTTTATTTTTGATTTAACTGTCAAAGATGAGAATTAAAATCAATTTTAACAAGATTTAACGTAATACACCCACGATTATTTCCTTATTTTTGGCACTGACGCGGTAAGAATCCTTTATTTTTCGAAGAATGTTCTTTCTAAGGGTAAGATTTAATTTGGTTTTTTGCAAAAAATCATAAGTAATTTGAGGATATTTAGCGTAGGCAGTCGCTAAAAGCCACGCTTCAGCCATCATCACGTAGTAATCTTCACTATCGCTGATTAAGGCAAAAATATCCGATAAATACTCATACTCCAAATAATGATCCAAAAAAACAATCACGGCAAAACGATGCACAAAAGTATCTGGTGATTTTAAAAACCGAGCAAGTTTATTTTTAATTTCCGCGAATGAAATTTTTTTTAAATTCAAAGTCGCTACCACCGAATCCACTAATGCCCAAGTATCGCATCGCTTGTAAAACTCAAAGAAAAAATCGAGTTTGCAATCAAGGTCGCGCTTTGAATAAGCCATCGCCAAAGCGATCGTCAAAGCTTCTTCATAACTATCATAATACGGGTAGTTTGAAAAATCATCATCGGCAATCATTTTGGCAAGTTTACGCAAAGTCAAAGTTTTTACCCCATAATTTGAAAGTTTGGTATTTAAAACTTTTTGATCAAAAAGTCTTTTGTTCTCGTCACCATCACTGACAATTAAATTTTTCAATTGTTTGTAGTCCATAAACATTCCTCATCTTAATATTAAAATGCCATTAAACAATTTAAAAGTATTTAATTGAATCAAAAACCATTATACTAATGATGAGGGTTCAAATTATGAAAAAAATAAATTTTGAAGATTTTTCAATCAATCCGTTTACATCTTTAGCCTTTGAATGGGCATTGCTTGTCGTTGAAGATCAAGTAGAAACCAATGCGATGACGATTGCTTGGGGACAATTTGGCGTTTTGTGGCGCGAATATGTCGCTTCGGTATATGTACGAAATACTCGTTATAGCAAGCATATCCTCGATAACGGCCAACGTTTTTCGTTATGTTTCTTCGATGAATCTTATAAATCTTTACTTAAATATTTCGGTACGGTTTCCAAAAAAGACGAAGACAAAATTTTAAAATCAGGTTTAACTTTAGATAAAATCGATAACATTCCTTATTTTAAAGAAGCTAAATTAGTCATCACTTGCAATACTTTTTATCAAACACCTTTGCCACTTGAAAACGTCAATGAAAAAATTAAAGCCTGCTATTATAGCGATGAAGAATATCACGAGATGTATATCGGAAAAATTGAAGGTATTTATCAAAAATAAAAAGTGCCGGTTAAGCACTTTTTTTCATATACGCTTCAATATCAGACACTTCTTTTATGATGTCTTTTGAAAGGACCTCACGTCCATTTTCAGTAACTAACACATCATCTTCAATCCGTACTCCGATACCATACTTTGAAAAGTAAAGCCCGGGTTCAACCGTGATGACCATACCTTTTTCAAGTGATACATCGCGAGCGATAGGATCATGAGTATCTAAACCCAAATGATGACTTACTCCATGGAAATAAACTTCATTAATTTCATTTGGAGTATCAATCAACTTAGCCTCGAGACATTTATTTTGCAAAAAATCAATCGTCAACTTTTGTAAATCAAGAAGAGTCAAACCGGGTTTTACATTTTCAATAATATATTTGTTGCAAGCTAAGACGATTTCATAAATCGTTCGATTCAATCCATGATAAGTACCATCAATCGGATAAGTCCGAGAAATATCGGCGTTATAATAAGCGACTTCGGCTCCTAAATCAAGCAAGATCATGCCCTCTTTTTCCAAAGGTTCGATATTTTTATGATAATGTAAAATCGTGGCGTTGCGGCCTGAAGCGGCGATGGTTTCAAAGGAAGTGTTAGCATTAGCTAAAGCCTTGATTTCTCCTTCAAATAAAGCTTGAACTTGATTTTCGCTTTGTAAATGCGGCAGCTTTGCCATCACTTTTTCAAGAGCTTGCTTGGTGATTTCAATCGAATAACGCAAAGCTTCGATCTCTCTTTCCGATTTTATCGCCCGCAAGGAAATCAATAATGGGTAGACGTCTACGATGTCTTTTCCGGTTTTTTCAAATTTCTTTTTCAACAGTTCTCCAAAATTCACTTGGCCTCTGAATTTTGTGATTTCAAGATCAAGATAGATGCGTTCGATGCGTGGATCCTTCTTTATCTTGCGGATTTCACTTTCAAACTTGGTAATCGAGAGCACATCGTCAATTGAAGAAATCGTCTGCGCTTCTTCGTGAGTTATATACCATCCTATCCAGCGTGCCAATTTTTCATCATTGTCTAAGATGAATAACTCGGTTTCAACACGACCTTCGATCTTTTTCATCACTAAATAGCACTCTTCTTGTTTGAGGCCGGTCAAATAAAAGAAATTCATGTTACAAAGAAACGGATAAGATTCATCGTATGACGATTGTTTTAAAGCTCCGGAAAAAAGAATCAAAGCACTGCCGTCTTCCATCTTATCGAGCAATCTTTGACGATTATTAAGATATTCATTCATGTTTTAAATCCTCGATTCTATTAAAAACTTTTTCGATTAAAGATGTATCGATATCTTCAATCTTTCCTTGATCGACTAACTCCGCATTTTTTAGATCTAAAGGAATCTCATTAATGACTTCTAAACCATAAGGTTTTAACGCATCCTGCAATTTATCTTTCCCGTAAATATATATTTTATTGTTGCAATCCGGGCAAGTTACATAAGCCATATTTTCAACGACTCCAACGATAGAAATATTCATCTCTTTTGCCATCTTTACGGCCTTATTGACAATCGTCGACACTAATTGAGAAGGAGTCGCCACTATGACGATGGCATCTAAAGGAATACTTTGAAAAACCGTCAAAGCCACGTCGCCGGTTCCAGGTGGCATATCGATAAAAAGATAGTCTTTTTCTCCCCATAACGTATCGCTATAGAATTGAGAAACCAAAGAACTTATTAATGTCCCGCGCCAAATAATCGGATCATCTTCATTCTCCAATAACATATTGGAAGAGATGATATCGATTCCTAGTTTTGAAGACTTAATCGGATAAAGCAATTCCCCGTCTCCGTATGCTTTTTCATTTAACCCAAAACATTTGGGAATCGAAGGGCCAGTGATATCTGCATCTAGCAATCCGACATCATATCCCTTTTGTGCGGCTTTGACTGCCAAAAGAGAACTTACAAAACTTTTTCCGACTCCGCCTTTTCCCGAAACGACACCGATTATTTTATCGATCTTGCTTGCACGATTCAATTCTAATTTAGTGATGCGCGACGAGCAATTTTCACTGCAATTGCCGCAATCATGTGAACAATCTGCCATATATTTTACCTCCGTGACATTATAACATAACCATGCTTTTAACGTTATTAATTTGTCTCTAAATAAAGATTTATTTCCCCTTGATCAACTATCGCTATTTTCCCGTTGACCAACTTGATGACTTCTGCTATTTTACTCGCCCTCAAATAAACTTCTAAAATGACTTTTTCACTATAAGAAATGTCCTTAATAATCGCATCGTTCTCTTTAAAAAACCGCTTGATTATATCTAATAGATTATAATCAAATTCAAATTGATATAGATTGCAATGATAATTTTTTAATAATGTCGCTTTTTTAAATGCCGCAACCGAAGAAGCCACATAAGTACGAAGAAGATTTGAAGCCCCTAATTTAACACCACCGAAATAGCGAACTACAATTAATAAAGTGCGTTCTAATTGTTGTTTCATCAAAAATTCCAAAAGCGGTCGCCCGGCTGTGCCACTTGGTTCTCCGTCATCGGAACTTTTCATATATTCATCATAAATGTAAGCATAGCAATAGTGACTTGCTTTAGGATACTTTTCTTTGATATTAGATAAATGTTCTTTAATTGCTTCAAGATTTTTTAATGGAATAAAATTGGCGATAAAGCGCGAATTTTCAACGACAATTTCGTCATTAACACTTTCTTTTATTCGATACATTACATGCTCCGAATAAAAGAAGGAGTTTTAGCTCCTTCATTTGGTAAATTGCTACTGATTTTATATGGATTAAGTTCATCAATTCGCTCTTTAATGTTTTGACTCCAAATTTTACCATTATCTTGGAAAGACTTTTTTGAATCAAACTCAACTAAAGTCTTAAAGTCTAAAGAAAAATTAAGCATAAAACTAATATTGATATTAATACTCGGAAGGTCGTCTTTGAAATTTTCAAAAAGATCTTTAGCTACGATAGAATTGTTAGAAGTCTTTCCGTCATAACCATTACCTTCGGCTCCCATCATCGTCGTTGAAGTTTTAATATTTCCGATTAAAGTATCGCGATAACCATTATAAGTATTTATGCACTCCTTGTCATTTTGGTAGAAAACTGGTGATTTTTCTTTAATTAAAGCTTCAAGAGATTCTTTGAAATCAGTAAATCCGGAGACAAAATCAATCAATCCTCTTAAACCACTTGCTTCAACTTTATTAAGCATCTCATAACAATAGTCTTCTTTTGTTCCATACGGAATATCATCGCGCCAATTAATTTTCGTCGTTCCTTCTTTATATAATGGACTCAATTTTTCATTGAGGAAATTGGCGACAATTTCACTTGTCAAATAACCACGGCGAATAACATTTTGATCCGTACTGAAAGTCGAAGTGATGATTTCTTCGGCAATCTTACTATCGACGGATTTAATATCATCAATATCACGTAATTCAGAAAGGGTGTGTACCAAAGCGGTAAGATGGTCGGATTCTTCTTTCCATTTACCACCATCTACGTTATCGTTTGCAGGCATCTTATTTTCTTCGAGATAAGAAATCGTATCTCTTCGACGTTTTGCAGATTCCTTTTCATCGCCTACATAGTTAGTAGTGTATTCACTAATATACGATCCTAAGTGGGCATTATCTAACATCGTATAGAGGAAATCCGCTCTTAACGGACTTAAAATCTTAGAATTACCAAGAGGTACTAAAAGTGAGGCGAAATCAAAGTTTTGGGCATTGAATTCAAAATCACCTGCGTCAGTTTTATCACCGAATGTCATATAAAGTGAGGTAATTTGTTCAATTTCTTCATTGATTGCAATAACTTTTGCATTGAAGTTGCTGAGATTTCCATAAGTCTCATAGTGTTCATCAAAATAGAAATATGCCGGATTAGTTTTATCCTCTGTGCTATCAATTCTAAAACTATTAATTCCAATGTTTTCAAAAACATTTTTAAAGCTGACCGTAACAACTTCGTTAGTCAAGAAACATTCATTAAATTTTGTAAGAATCGTATTTAAAGTAGCCGCATCTAATCCTGCAATACCCTCATTATCACTAGCATCGATGTTAGCATCATCTGCTACTTTAATCAAAGCAAATAGTCGATCGATAACACCCGTTTTAGCATCCGAATCATCAAACCACTTAAATGATTCGCTTTGAGTGTCGTTATCGGAAATAAAGATGATCTTTTTAACCATTCTATTTTCGCTACTTATTGTTTCTATAGGTTCATAGTATGGATTACTAGCATCCCATCCCATATCCATAAGTCCAGTTTTATTCATGAGCAACAAAATAACTTGCTCAAAGAAGGTCAAATCCCCGACTTTATCAGCACTACTTGAATTTCTTTCAAAAATATTAGGACGATCTTTAACCATATTGAAGATACGAGATTGATATAAACTTCTTAAAATCACTTCATAAGAATCTAAAGCTGTAAGATGATTTTTTGTATCAATCTCTTCATCTAGGCGATTCATGTTCAATGATTCATTTTTCATAAAATCAGCAAAATTTTTAATTTGATCGTAAGCGTTGACATTTTTATTGCCACGCCATCCACTTGCACCCTCTTCATAGAAAGGATTAGTAGTTAAAGCTTCAATCTCTTTTCTTCTTAAATTAATTTCATTTTCTCGTGATTTTCCATCT
Source organism: uncultured Bacilli bacterium (assembly GCA_947627505.1). Taxonomy (GTDB): domain Bacteria; phylum Bacillota_I; class Bacilli_A; order RFN20; family CAG-449; genus CANQAG01. Next base: position 6,017 of record CANQWG010000032.1, read on the forward strand.
CCAATCCAATCATTTGCATACATATTTAACTCATTTTTAAGAACTTCAGGATATGTTTTAGATAGATCGAGTCCTTCAATACCGCTAGTCAAAGAAGTATTAGAAGCAATTTGATTGTTCATGATATTGACAAAAACTGTTCTTAAAATGTAGCTATCATTCATCGCTTGTAAGATATCATTTAAAGCTTTCCCGTCGATTGCCTCTAAATTAATTTCCTCTTGATTATCGCCAATTAAATTATTTTCTTTGAATAAATTAATGAGCTGAATTAATTTAGCGATTTCTCCATCATTATCCCAACTGATATTATTATGTAAAGCGTCCTCACGACCATCTTGATTCATAATGCGGAAATAGAAATCTTTCTTAACTTCAGGATCAAGGCTGTTTGATTCATCATTGATATAAGATCCCAAAGAATCTCCCATTATATGTAAAATAATATCCGCGAAATGATCGTGTTCTGCTCCACTTGGATCATAACCACTATAGGTACCTAAAACCTGGGTCTTTGCCAATTTTTCAAGCAAAGGCTGCAACTCCGATTTATCTACATTTAACCAATTAACGCTATCGATTGATTGATAAATCGGATTCCCAAATTCATCATCACCCTCATGCAAAACAGCATTTAAAGCATCGGCGATTTCACCGAAATTTTGACCTTCTAAAGTCCAATCAGATACAAAGTCGAAATTAGCATATTCGGCTCCCATAGATTGTAATTCTATTAAAGCATTTTCATTCATTTTAACTGGAAGCGATGGTCTTAAAATCTTGGAGCTATCAATTTTAGCGATAATTCTTTCCAAATCTTCGCCCTTTAGCTCTTCTAATTTGAAGGGATTATCAGAACTAGAAGCTAAAATCGCTTTCCCGGTTTCGCCACTATCAAACAACAAACATTCGATAGTATCGGTAAACAAAGAAATTTCTCCTTTGGTTTCAAATTGTTTAGTATCTTCATTGAAATTAGAATCAAGATATTGTTCGATATCGTCGTATTGACTTGGCTCTAACGATACTAGATTACCTTTAGTTAAGAAAAGATCAAAGAGTCCTTCAAAGAAACTAAACTCTCCTTCTTCTAGGTCAGGATAGTTAAAGATTCGTGATTGATACGTAGCCTCTAAGACAATTTTAACATCCTTAATTTGATCTTCTTCAAAGTTTTCAACAGCAAAATCTTCATTACCATCCTTAAAGACATCTTTTAATTCAACCATCGCCTTTACTGGAGTCAATGATTGTAATTCACTAGGAACATTTTTGCCTTCACCTTTAATAATCGTGATTCTCGGATCGACACAGAAATAATCGATTTCAGTTTGGCGTAATTCAACTTCTTCTTCACGCGTGTTTACCATTCTTTCAGGACTTGAAGATTTATAATTATATTCGACTCCTAAAACTTTACCGCACATGATGTTTTTAGTTTCAATGAGATCTCCAATATTAAGATTATCAATCTGATATTGCAAAACATCCGGTAACAAAGAACGTAGCGGATAGATATTATTGATTGTGGTAAGCGCTTCATGAATATCCTCATCTTCAATACTCTTAAAATCAATATTTCCGGATTCATCAGTATGTTTAGAGAACGATTTATAATAATCAATTAAAGCGACGATTTTATTTATTTCGCTATTTTCGTCATTTGGATTTTCTTCATCATACCAAAGAGCATCTGGTTCGTCTTCTAAACGGAACATGAAATCTTGGAAAATTTCTTGTCTCAAAGGCGAATTTTCATCATTCATATCAGCGGAACCATATACTTTGATGTTATCAATCAACATATTGTGCACGATTTCCGCAAAATTATCGTGTGGAATTCCCTCGTTATCGTTATAAACTCCTAATGTCTGCGTCTCATATAAAGACACCAACAAATTTTTAACTTTACTAGAATCTTGTTCTAACCAATTGATTTCATCAAGTTTAAAATAACCGGTACCATCGGTTTTTTCGGAAATTGTTTTGATTGAATCGATAATCTTCGCTAAATTTTGACCTTCCAAAGTCCAGTCTTGAATCTTAGTAAAATCGACATTTTTACCACCTAAAGTTTCAAACTGCGCTTTCAAATTTTTGTTTAAAATTGTTCCTAAAGATGGTCTAATAAGTTCCGATCGATCAAACGCCGCGAATAAATCTTCAATATCTTTTGAATCAATTTGCGTTAATTCGATTTCTTCAGGCGAATCTTGACTAAATAGAACGTTGAGACTTTCTGCATTTTGTACTGTTTTAAAGGCACCGCATAAACTGGAAATTTCTTGGGTCCACCCGTTTCCTTTATCGAGTTCATCTAATTGCGCTTCATTAAAGACAAAGCCGATCTCTTTAATATCGTCACGATCGAGAACTGTTTTCACAATTGATTTAAAATTTCGATTTACTCCTTTTTTGCTGTTATTAAAGATTCTCGACGTAAACATATTTTGTAAAACAATTTCTAAATCATCAAAGTTAATTTCTTTAAACACATCGACATCCGGTTTATCTAAAGTTTCTAAAAGATCATCTGCAACATCATAAGTATCGATTAATAAGCCAAGTTCGGTTCCAAAATTATTGATTCTAAAATCAAGATCACCGAAAGTGATGTCCCCGAAGATGATATCTTCTTGATTTAAACTACCTTCAATAATTCCAGGAGCAATCTTAGTAAAAACGATACTTTGATCTAAATATTTTGTGATTTTTTTCAATTCTTGTCGTTGGATTTGATCGGTAAAATCAAAATTATCCAATGGTAAATTAGGATTATTGATTAAAATCGAAGCACAATCTAAGGCCACTGAAAATTCGCGTTTATATGCAAGTCGAGAATCTTCTTGCCCATTTAATTCATTTTCTATCTCATCAAAAACTCCCGTTTCAATAAATCCTTTATCGACATATTCTTGAATCATTGGAACTTTTTTTACCGTGTCAAAAAGCAATCCGATGTTGCGATAAATCAAATCCATATCTAGAATTCCCTTATCGAAAATATCATCATTAGTTAAAGCCTTAGCTGTAGTGCTAGGCATCTTGCCCACTAAAATTTCTTTAGTTCCACGCAAATTAACTTCATCACCATTAGCATCAACATAACTAACGCCATTTATGAGATCTTGATCCATCAACAAATTGGTTAATTCTGTGGTCATATCCGCATTTGAAAAACTCCAATCAAGATGTTTTTCATATTGATAAAGATATAGAGAATCTAAATCGACGACTTTGTTATATAGAATCGCTAATTCGGTTCCCCACTTAATGTCTTCGTAAGTTTCAATTTCATTATTTAAATTTAAGCCATTTTCTATTAGTAACTCATTTTGAGCCATGCCTGCTACAAGTGGTGGCATTATTATTTTGAAAAATTCGGAATTATCTAAAGAAAGTAAAACTGCAGTTGCGCTTTGACGATTTTCTTCATAAAAGTGAAAATCCATCGGAGTTTTGCCAATGGCGCTATCGATTACATTAGCATCGTAAAGAACACCATAAACATCACCTATAAGATGCAATTCATCTTCCCAATCGACATTGGAAAAATCCAAATCATTAGGATCAATATTGGTGTAATCTTTGACACTATCGATATTGAGAGCTAAAGAAATAGCGACCGGAAGCAAGCGATGAACGAGCGTTAAACTTCCAAGTTCATTAATCAAAGTGTTGACAATTTCTTTTTCAAGCAAGGCAGTATATTCAAAACCATCGCTAAGGGCACCCGTTTGATAAACGGCATCGACGGCACCTAACACTGAACTTATCGTATCGCTTAGCACAAATTCAGTATTATCTCCAAATTCAGTATTGGTGAGATAATCCATAAACTGAATATCTAGAGTTTTACCATCGTCACTTTTGACAGAAGTTAACACTTGACCAAAAGTCGAATTATTATAACCTTGTAAAAAATTGATAATCGCATTATAAAAATCATCGTCTAAATCAACTTTTTCAGAACTATTAATAGAATTATTCATAGTATTAAGCAAAGCAGTAAACGGAGAAAAGCCAATGCACAAAATAGCGATCCATTGTACCATATTAACAACCGCTCCTATTGGTTTTAATTTCTTCTTTTTACGAATTCTTTTCGGAATTATAAATTTAAAAAGACAATGGTAAAGCAAAATACATAATAATTTTCCGACTATTAACACAAGTAGGAAGTCACAAATAAATACCACGAAAGATAAAATTGACATGGTAAGAGTTTGATAAGTATCGATAATTGTCGGGTCTTTTAAAATACTTAATGAATCATTTAGCGAAACCAAATAATCGAATCCGAGATCTCCGATATTTGTTGCGGTCGAATTCGGGATATTCAGCATCTGCTTTAAATTATCTCCATAGGCCCCTAAATCAAATTCGTAAATCATCTTCGTAATTTGATGATTAAAAACGATAATAAGTACCAAGAAAATACCCATCATTACGGTATGAAATGTCGTTTTCCATATTCCTTTAAAAAATCCAATCACACCAGCTAATATTACTAGAACAATTAAACCTATGGTAACGTAATTAAAAATTGTAGCCCAATTTTCTGCACTGATACTTGCTAAACTTTCTATCATAATACGACCTCCGAAAATACTTTTGAATGCTCTTGTCTAAAAAATATTAATAAATTAAAAATTTATTACTACTCTATATAATAGAATTTTGATTAAAAAAAAACAAATAAAACATTTGTTTTTACAATATTATCCAATATACTTTAAAGAGGTGATATTTGTGTTCAGTAAATTTAAAGAATTGGTTCGTAAATTTAATGATTCACGGAAAGAGCTGATTTTTGCTCCTTTTCGCACAAAATTAATTTGCTTTTTAGTTGGTTTTCTTGGCCTTGAAATAGTATCGATATTACTGAGTTTTATTCTTGAAATAACTGGAGCAATAAGTCAAGAAAAAATCGAAATGATGTCGCCGATGGAAATCGGTGGCATCAATGCTTATTTTCAGTTAGCCACTTATTCCATTGTCTTCATAATTTTATTGAGCATATTGGGTCCTAAACTGATTAAAATTGTTGCCAAGCAATTTGCCGACGAAAAATTTTTCACTAAAGTTGCGACATTTGCGATCATAATTTTGCTTGCCAATTACTTTTGCGGTATTATTTCTCAAATTATCGGGTTTCCGCCTAATAATCATAATCAAGAAGAAATCAATCGTATTGTGATTGCAAAGCCTTTGGTAAGTTTTATCGCCATTGTCTTGATTGGACCCATTGTTGAAGAAATAACTTATCGTTTTGGACTTTTCGGTTCTTTGTATCAAAAAAATCGATTATTAGCTTACATGATTTCCATATTATTTTTCTGGCTGATTCATTTTGATTTCAGTAGTATTGGAACTAATAATTTTATTTATGAACTTGCCGCTTCTCCAGCCTACATCTCTGCAGGTTTAATTCTTTGCATCGCTTATGAAAAAACCGAAAATTTAGCAGTTCCGATTTTAGCCCATATGTGTAATAACTTGCTATCTTTTTTAGCTATTTTATTAATCCCATAGAATTTATGAAAAAAGTATCAATTAATCGTTTCGCACTAAAAATAATCGCAATGATAACCATGGTTGTCGACCATTTTGCATTAATATTACTTAATGTCAGCAATCCGTGGTATTTTCCATTGCGCTATATCGGAAGAATTTCCTTCCCTCTTTTTGCCTTGTTAACGGTTGAATCGATGATACATTCAAGAAACAAGGTTAGGTATATTATTCAACTTTTTATTATAGCTATTGCTATCGATCTTGTTACCTTTGCTTTTGGTTATTATCAAACTATAGATGGTAATCCAATTACCACTTTGGCCTTATCTTCACTAGCGATTTATTGTTTACAGCAGAAAAAATTTTGGAAGATATTCGCCCTTCTTCCTTTAGTGACAATTTTACTAATAGCATTTAAAATTGTTCCTCTTCATGCAAGTTATGATCTTTACGGATTCTTAGTTATTGTCGGTTTTTATCTATGCTATTGTTATGCAAATTTAAATTTAAAGTCAATCGCTTATAATCAAGGAGTTGACGAAACGGCTTTAAAAGAATCTAATTATTATCGTCACTTTATCAATGCTTTATGTTGCATTTATTTTGTGGCTTTAAGTTTATTTTTCTACTTAGTGCCACTTTACAATATAAATAATGTACCGATTGTCAATTCCAATGCACAAATGTACGCTTTATTTTCTCTTTTATTTATCGCGTTATATAACGGAAACAAGGGATATGATTCAAAAATATTTAAATGGGGATGCTATATCTTTTACCCAGCGCATATTTTAATTTTGTTGTTGATTGCAGTGGTAATTTAGCATTTTAGTTTTATTTAAAATCGCATGCGGTATAATATATATTGCTCAAGGAGGTAATAATGATGATTCAACATATCGATGATTATAATCAATTTAAAGAAGCTATAAAAGAAGGTATAACGTTGGTTGATTTTTTTGCTACTTGGTGTAGCCCTTGTCGAATGCTTACTCCAATTGTTGAAGAATATAGTGAAAAGAATGAAACCATTAAAGTTATCAAAGTCGATGTTGATAAGGCTCATGAACTCGCAACAGAATATGGTGTGTACTCGATTCCTACATTATTGATAGTAAAAGATGGTGAAGAAATAGCGAGACGTTTAGGCTATATGCCTTTAGAAACATTAGAGGATTTTGTTGAAGAAAATTTAACAAAGTAAAGCTGCTTCTCTTTTAATTCAAACGAGTTTGTATTTATTTTATTTTTTTCTTGCCTTTCGCTAACATTCCTCATATAATAGACAATGCTTAGCGATACGCGAGCGTAGTTCAGTGGTAGAACACAACCTTGCCAAGGTTGCTATGCGGGTTCGATTCCCGTCGCTCGCTCCATGAAAGAGAATCTCGTTCTATTATCAAAAATAATAGAACGATTTTTTTCTTTTTATAGCACTTTCGTGGTAGTTCGTTAACTTTGTAGACCATAGAATTTTTCGAAAATTTATCAAATTAATAAATTTAAAGTTTTTGAATTAAAAAAATATGCTTTGTTTTTGTAAAGTGATAGTTTAGGGTCATATAGAGTTTAAACCCTATAGTGTATTATGGGTTTGAACTTTTTAAGATAAAAAAACATTTACCAAAATTGACTCACACATTCATTTAGGTGATTTTTTTGGCACATTTGTTTGGATATTTAGTCCACAAAAAAAGAAGTTCCTATGTGGAACTTCCTTGTAATTTATCTTCTTCTTAAACTTAATATTTTTTGTGGTTTATTTTCATTGTACGAAACAACAACGTCTTGTCCTACTTGTGTAAAACTATCATCCCAAGCAACTAATTTTTTCCCAATATATTCTTTATTATTGACGCTATATTGGACTTGTAATACTAATGGGAATATTGCATTGTTAAAAGATGTAGTTCTAATAGGTTTTTTATTGATTTTCAACCACCATAATTTTTTAACTTTAATTATTTTTCCTCTTGTTTCTTCATTGCTCATAATTTGTTTATCTCCTAATAATTTGTGAACTATAATCTCATTTATTATTAAAACAAATAATCCAATTATAAATGTGCTTAATTAAAATAATAACTTCAAAACTAAAAGGTTGAGATAAAAAAATAAAAATTAAACTTCAAAAGTAAATAAA
>CANQWG010000033.1 GCA_947627505.1 uncultured Bacilli bacterium
ATTGTTTTTATTATTATAGTTTCTTTTTTTACTTTATTTCTCCGAAATTTTTCGAGGTAATTTACAAAAGACGGGAGGCGCTAAATCCTAAAAACGGGTTTTTAATGCTTGTCTTACCCAAAAACGATTTAAATCGGTAAGAATTTTAGTAATAAGACAAACTTTTTTGCTTAGAGCGGTTTTATTTTTTTTTTACCTATGGTAAACTAATAAAAAAGATAGGTGATTATTATGGATAACAAAAATGCAAACCCTTGGGTAACCCAATTAGAAAAAGATGTCATCGATAGCATGGTTGTCGACTATAAACTGACAAGTAAAAATTCCGTTAGAATAACAAACGAAAACTACGAGAAGATTTTTGAAAGTCTTTTGAAAGAAGAAAGAATCAAAATCTCTGATAGTTACTTTGAAAACAAAAATCTCGATTCGGTATTATTGAAATTAGCCGACAAATCCGATAAATGGTATGAAGCGCATTCAATTCACACTTTATACGCAACTTTCGGGTTATTAGATTACTATAGTGACTATGCTAGAGAAAAGGTTTTAACCGCTCCTTTGGTTTTTGTTCCAGTAAAAATTACAAAAGAGAATGGTAATTACTACATCTCAAGCATAAATAAAGAAGTTAGACTTAACGATGCATTAATCCATAAATTGCTAAAAGAATTCAAAATTTCATTGAATTATCCACTTGATAAAAATTTTTCATTAGGCGAATATCTATATTTTGTCGCGGTTAAAATCAAAGCCCTAAGTTGGTCTGTCAATAACGGATGCTTTTTAGCTAACTTTGATTTAACTTCTCACGATAAAAGAATGTTTATTTTAAATAACAGCGAAAAAGTTAATTCTAACAATCTCGTCAAAAACATCACTTATTTTAACAGTGAATTTTTTAATTTTAGAAAAAATCAAAAAACAAGAATTAATTCACGTTATTTATCATTGCTTGATACAGATTTCGATGAATATCGAATTGTTAGAAAAATTGCTGACCGCGAGAATTTGTTTGTCCGAACTTCTTCAAAAACTAACGAACTTCACTTATTGAAGAACTCTTTGGAAGCTTTTCTCTTAAACGGAAGTAAAACCCTTGTCGTTTATGAAAACCAATCTCAATATCAACGTTTGAAAGAGATGATTGAAAATTCATCGATGGCTCCTTATTATTTAGACTTCAATTCAGTTTCCACAGATAAGAAGATTCTTTTAAAGACACTCTCTGATTATGATAGTTATCGTAGCCGTCCAGGCTTAACTACCGAAGACCTTGGAGAATCAATTAAAGAATATTACGATCTTAAAAATAAATATAAGCAAATTATCAATAGCCTTAGGGTCAGTAATCCTCCAATGAATTTATCATTAAATAAAATGTTGGAACAATACTATCGCTTTAACAAATATCCGGATCTTTCTATTACTATTCCCGATATTGCTCATATTGACAATCAAAAAATTGACGAATATATAAATGCAATCGGAGATTTTAAAAATTCAGCTCAAAGTATTAAAAAGTCAATTAAAGATCATCCATTCTATGGTTTTTCAAGGAAGAGAATGGTTAAAGAGGACTATAAACCTTTACAAGAAAATATTATCTTACTTTCCGAGCAGTTAAAGATTCTTAAATCTCATATAAATAATCTGCATCGCCATTTTGGATTCCCAATGCCTAAAACTTTGAAGCAATTAAAAGCTGAATTTAATATGGTTGCTATTTTAAGCGACAATGAAAACCTTCCGCCTTTAAGTTGGTTTAAAGATGAAAATCTTCAACAATCATATAATCTAGTGTTGGAGATCCAAAAAGCAATCGATGAAAACAATAATCTTGCTAGCGAATTAGAAGAAACATATACTTCTGATGTCTTCAAGATTTCTAATGACATGATTCAATTGTTTGTCACATCTTCTTACACTCCTAAAGATGTCACTTTGGTAAATACTAAATTCCAAAAATCTTCTCGTTTGTCTGAAAGTAAAATGGTTGATATGATGATTTCTTTAGATCTTTATCGCACTAGAGAAAGACAGATTGAAGATAAAATTCAAAATTTACCATTATCATTTAAATCTTATTACTCTGATCGTAATTTCGATATTACTAAAATTGATCAATTGTTGGCTCAAGTTAAAGAATATCGTCGTAATGTTAAATATTTAACCAATCACAATGTCGATATTTCGAAGTTTGATGTTACAAAATTTGACGACACTGTACTCATGAAGTCCTTGTTAGATTTTAGATATTTCTTACAACGCGAATTCAATACTACACTGGAAAGCGTTGAAATTTTGCAAAGTTATTTCGACAAAAAACTTTGCAACTTCGGTGAAATGGATTTAAAGGCTTTCTATAATAAAATGGTCGATGCTTCTTTGCATTTTGATTCTATCAATGAATATCTTGATTTCTATTTGGCTAGAATTAAACTCAATAAACTTATCGATAAATTAGGCGACGAATTATTTGAATTAGATTTGATTAGAGAAAGCGAACAGATATTCTTAAAGGCTTTCTATCGCCAATTAATTGACTATACAATTAGCCAAAATTCGATGCTCACCGATTTCTCATTTGAGAATTTCTTACAAGAAATGAAACAAAATGAGAAGCTTAGTTGTAAACGAATTGAAGCAATGCAAAATCTCTTCATAAACAACATTCAAAAATATTTGCACAACAATGGTTTAAACCTCAAAAATTATGAGTTACCATTTATAACTTCTGCTTACGAAAATCCATCAAGCGTGCCACTAAAAACAATCGCTTACGAAGCTAGAGAGAGTATTTTTAATCTTAAATCATTACTTTTGTGCCCTCTTGAAGAAGTTTCTTCACTTTTAACAAATGAAATTTACCACTTCGATTGTGTCTTTGTTTTACCAAGTAAGGAAGCGTTAATGAAAGATGCCATAGGAGTTCTTGCTCTTGGCGATCAATTTGTTGTATTTGACGACGATTACTTGAAAGGTACCTTGGAAGATGCAAAAAAGCCGTTACTCAATAAAGACTCTTTCCTGTTTGCCGCTTCAAAATGTTATGAAAAAGTAGATTATATCTCTACTTCATATGATGCTAAAGGCTTGAGTGACGGACGTCATTCAAGTGAATTTAAATCTTATCTTTACCATCGTTTAGAAAATGATGGATTTGAAATTGTAAAGGATGCTAAAACTAAAAGTGGTTATATCGATCTTTTAGTACGTCCAGCTAAATCGAAGTTAGCGACCGGAATCATTATTGATAAATTATCATCTAATTCCTTAGAAGCCGCTTTGCAGTCAATTGAAAAAACCGATAACGAAATCAGAGATTTAGGTTATATTCCTTGTCGGGTTATTCCTCTTTCCTTCTACATGAACGAAGAAGAATATATGGCATTAAAGCACTTCATTGTCATCAATTCCGATGAACTTGGTGATATTCCTTCTAAAAACACCACGAGTAAGCTTGCGATGGAAGTTTTATTTAAACATTATCTTTCTCCTCGCGAAGTTTTCTATATGATTGACGATAAAGCTCATAAGCCTCTAGAAAGCATCGTTGAAAAAATCATCGAACTTTCTGCCCCGCTTAAAAAAGACGAACTTTTAAATCTTTTTGAAAATCAAGACAAAATCAACGCCTTGCTTGAAGAAATGGTAAAAGAACAAAAAATCGCCATTAAAGATGATTTCCTTTATTTAATCGATCATAATATCGAATTTAGAATCGTGACAAGAAATACCAAAGAATTCCGTGATATCAATAACATTACCGATATAGAATTAAAAACCGGAATTATCAAAATCGTCAACAATTTAAAAGAAATCGAAGATGATGTGGTCGTTAAAATGATTTTGCTTTCTCTTGGATACCAAAAAGCTAAGATGTCTTCTATAGCTCGACTTAACAGCATTATAGATGAGTTGGCTGAAAAACAGATAATTTTAAAACGCGATAATATGCTTCTTAAAGCTTAATAAGTAAAGTCAGCCATTAAAAAAAGCGACGTTTCAAGCATCGCTTTTTTTATTTTGATTCAATTATTTTAAAATATAAAGAATTCCGATAGTCCCTCTTCCGCAATGAGACGATATTACGCATCCGGCTTTAGTAATCATGATTATCTTAGGATCGATGATCTTCGACAGTTCTTCATATAGATATTTTGCGCTTTCATCCGCAATTGAATGAGTAATCATTACACAATCTAAATCTAATTGAAAATTTGTAATGTCCGATTTAAAGATTTCTAACAAAGTATTTAAAGCGTTAATCGTCTTACCTCGTGGCATTTTAAAGACCTTCATTCCACCATCAATCACTCTAATAATCGGCTTTATCTTTAATCCTCGGCCAAAAAAATACGTTAAAGAAGAACAACGTCCTCCTTTATAAAGATAGTCCAATGTTTCAATTTCAAATTGTGAACGAACATTTGGTGCAATTTTCTGAAGATTGGATAAGATGTCTGCCGCACTAAGCCCTTCATTTTTCATTTTGACAGCTTTCAAAACTTGAAGACCAATTCCGCTAGAGAGATTATATGAATCGTGCACGAATATCTTACCATCATAGTCTTCCGCAGCAATTTTTGCATTTTGCACCGTGGAAGAAAATTTGCTTGAAATGCCGATGAACAAAATTTTGTCATATCCCTCTTCAAGATATTTTTCAAAACATTTTTTAAATTCAGCAATAGAGCAAGCGGCCGTTTTTGGTAACGTCTTGGTTTCATCAACTTTATCGTATAAACCTTTGACATCAAGATTAATTCCGTCATCATAACTTTCTTCGCCGAATATCACATGAAGCGGAATAATCGAGATGTCATTGTCTTTTAAATATTCTTCCGTTAAGTCACAAGTAGAGTCAGCAATAATTTTAATTTTTTCCATATTCTACCTCTTTTAAAAGTTTAATATTTTAGCACAAGCCAAAGCAAGGGCACCCGGACCGATATGGCAAGCCACGCTCAAGGATAATGGATCAATATCGACGTCATAACCCGGAAATGCTAGTTCAACTTCTTTTTTAAACAACTCTGCTTGAGCTAAATCATATGTGTAAGCAATATGAAGCTTATATTGATGAGTTTCATCTGGCTTAAATCTATTTTCAAAATCATTTTTCATAGCTTGAATCATGATTCTTTTGGCTTGTTTCATTCCAACCGGTTTTGCAAAAGCATCAAGTTTGCCTCCTTGAATTTCTAGACAAGGTTTAATTTTCAATAAAGAGCCTAATGCTGCCCCGGCAGCAGTTACTCTTCCGCCTTTTTTCAAATATTTCATGGTATTAACCGTAATGTAAATGCTAGCATCCAATTTTTCACGCATTAAAGCATCGTGTATTTCTCTAGCATCATAACCTTTATCCGCCATACTTCGAGCTTCATAAACCGATTGTTTCATAGTAACGGATATTCTTTGATTATCAACAACATAAACTTTATTGGGATATTCTTTAGCTAATTGCAAAGCTGTTTCGCAAGAAGCCGATAAGCCACTAGACATCGGAATATGGACGATTTGATCATATTCGCGCAACAAATCATCCCAGCATTCTAAAATTTTACCGATTGCCGGTTGTGAAGTTATGATATTAGCGTCATTTTGTAGTCGTCTATAAAATTCATCCTGTGAGATCGATAGTTCTTCAAAGTATTCTTTGCCATCGATCATAAAAGGCATAGGAATAACCGTGATGCCGTGTTGTCGTCCTTCGTCAATTGTGATTCCACTATTACTGTCAGTAACGATAGCTATCTTGCCCATAATAATACCTCATATTTATGCAAATTATAACATGCTTTTATAAAAATAATCAATACCTCTTATTTACGTGAATTGTACCATGTTTTTATAAAAAATTATCGACTTTTATCTCATAAACTAAAGGAGTGTTTGCCACGATGAACCAAAATAACTTAAATGACCATTCATTAAAAAGCTTCAGTTCTTTTTTATTTGGTCTTTCCGCAAACGAATTAACGATTCTCGCTTTTTCGCTTGGATTTGTAATCGGGCAAGAAATCGATATTGATGAACAAGGATCTTTAGGAAACTTTTTTGAATTACTCGGCCAAGTATTACTTTCGCTTAACTCACAAAATGTCGTTATTCAAAATCAATTAAATCCTAAAAAATAATTAAAAATTGCTTTTTTTAAACCCCGGAACCAATAATTCATGGACCACTAACGGAAAGGATGATAAAAGAATAAGCCATAACCACTCATAAAGATCAAGGCTTGTGGTTTTAAAAAAATTGATAAGAAACGGAATTTCAGTGACAACAATCTGTAAAAGTAAACCGACTAAAAAAGCCAAAAGCATTAAGAAATTTTTCTTTTTAAAAACAGCAAAAAAAGTCTTTTTGACATTAGACATTCCAACCATATGGAAAAGTTGTGACATTCCTAAAGCCGTAAAAGCGTAAGTTCGCGATTTTAGTAATATCGGTTCTTGATTTAATGCGATGTTTATTTCACTAAGCAAAGAACCATTGAATAAAAGTTCCCATAAATTCTTTTCAGTCCCTATTATGGTTAAAGGGACTATCAAAAAGGCAATCATACTTAACGCAAAAATCGCCAAAGAATAAATTATATTTAATTTAATGCCACCATTAGCAAATAAAGACTCTCCAAACTTTCTTGGTTTATCATCCATAATGTCGTCGTCTTTTTGATCCGCTCCTAATGCCAAAGCCGGTAAAGCATCAGAAATAAGATTAACCCATAAAATGTGAATAGCAACAAGAGGACTTGGTAATCCAATTACAATTGCAATAAACATCACTAGTACTTCTCCAAAGTTACTGGACAATAAAAACATTACCGAATTTTTTATATTACGATAAATGTTTCGCCCTTCTTCACAGGCTTTTTCAATTGAAGCAAAATTATCATCAAGTAAAATCATATCCGATGAATTTTTAGCGACATCGCTACCATTGATTCCCATTGAAATTCCGATGTCTGCAGCTTTTAAACTTGGAGCATCGTTGACTCCATCTCCCGTCATCGCCACGACATTATTCATGTTTTTATAACCTTTAACTATCTGTACTTTATTCGTCGGAGAAACTCTTGCAAAAACACTACAACGCGTTAAAATTTGATTTAATTCATCTTTTGTCTTGTTCTCCAATTCATTGCCCAAAGCACATTCGTCTCGCGATTTACAAATACCAACTTCTTTTGCTATAGCATAAGCTGTTTCAATATGATCTCCGGTTATCATTACTGTTTTTATTCCTGACCTTTTAAATTGTGCTACCGCTTCTTTGACACTTTCGCGCGGTGGATCAATCATGGCTACTAAGCCGACAAAAACCAAGTTTTGTTCTTCTTTATTTTCTTTGAAATCCATTGCTAACGCTAATACCCGCATAGCCATAGAAGAATATTCATCATTCTTTTGTTGTAATTTCTTTTTTAAGGCATCAGACATTTTAATAACTTGATTATCCTTATAAACAAAGGCACATCTTGCTAATAAAATATCGAAAGCTCCTTTGACAAATGTCATTTTTTGACCTTTATAAATCACTCCGACACTCATCATTTTTCTTTCACTGGAGAATGGTATCTCAAATATGCGTGGATGCATTTTTCGCAAGTGTTCAGCATCGATTTGATGACCTTTTGCTAGTACCACAAGGGCTTTTTCCGTAGGATCTCCAGTTTCAAGCGTCGCATTGCTGCACAAAGTCAATCCTTCAATTAATATCTCTTCTATATTTTCCGCTTCTTGATCACGAAAAGAAAAATAGCCTTTTTTGACTGCCATCTGATTTAAAGTAATAGTTCCGGTTTTATCTGAACAAACAATTGAAACGGAACCTAACGTCTCAACTGAAGGCAATTTTCTTACAATCGTATTCACCTTTACCATTCGCTGCACACCGATTGCAAGCACGATGGTGACAACAGCCGGTAGGCCCTCTGGAATCGCCGCAACGGCAAGCGAAATCGAGGTCAATAGCATTTCACCCGGATCGTTGTTTTTTAAAAGAGCTACCAAAAATAACGCCGAGCAGATAATAACGATAAAAAGTCCGAGTAATTTTCCAAGAGATGCCAATTTTTTTTGTAAAGGAGTCTCTTCTTGATCATCACTTATTAAAGTCGCTATCTTCCCGATTTCAGTATTCATACCCGTCTTACAAACGATCGCTTCTGCTCGTCCTTTAACAATTGGGGTTGCAGCAAAAATCATATTGCCGCATTCGCTTATCGCTTGCGGTGATTCGTACATCAGCTCCGCATTTTTTTCTATCGCATGTGATTCACCGGTTAAATTCGATTCATCAACTAATAATGAAACGCTTTTAATTAAGCGCATATCGGCGCTAGCAATTTTCCCTTCTTCAAGTACCACGATATCCCCAGGTACCAATAATTTGGAATCAATTTCCAAAAGTTTATCTTCGCGACGTACTAACGATATTGAAGATGATAATTTTTTTAAAGCCTCCAAATCTTTTTCAGCCTTAAATTCTTGTAGTGAGCCTATTAGAGCATTTGTTATCACGACTACCATGATGATAATCGCATCGTAAACTTCATTTAAAACGATGCTTATCGCAGCCGCAAGCAATAAAATAAAAATCATTGGATCAAGAAATTGTTCAAAAAATAAGGAAATGAATTTTTTTTGTTTTTTGTCTTTTAATTGATTATATCCATATTTTTGTAGTCGCTGTTGTGCTTCCGTTTCGTCTAATCCTTGTAAAGACGAATTAAGTTCCTTTAAAACTTCCTCACTGGTCTTAGTTTCGTACATTTTTACCTCCGTAAATAGGCAATAATAAAAAATAGATTATGAGAAAATGTTGCTCCTAATCTATTTAGAAAATATGCTTAAACTAAGATAAAAATAACTTTACCAATTAGGGTTAACCTTTTTTATTTTTTCAATCAAAGCCTCAATCATCTTAACTTCATCATCTTTACGTGCTTGAAACTGATATTTTTTTTGTAACTTCTCATAACGATGTAAAATATATTCATACTCATCATAGTTACTGTCAATTAATCCAGCGATTCCTAAAGCCGATTTTAACGTAGTGAGGTTATTAGAAGAAGCCAATGAATTTCTAATCGATTTTTTTAAATCCCAATAATATGTTCCTACTTCCTCTCCGCTTTTAGAGAGAAAAAGAAAGAAAAGTTTAATAGCGTACGCTTCGATTATCGAATTATCGAGAAGATAAGATTCGACTTCGATAATTTGATCTGCGACCTCTTTTGCATTGTCATATTGTTCACGATGAACAAAATAATATAATCGATAAATCAAACTCTGTGCTTCAAACGTGTTGTAGTAATCATCGTATTCATATAATTGCAACTTTTCGATATCTTCATATAAGGCTTCTTCTTGGAGAAGATTATCATGAAAAGCCTTTTTGGCGCCTTTTTGCGATAAGAGAATTCTAATTAAAAAACCATCGGTGTAAACGTCCATTCTTAAAGGAAGAAGATAATATACATTCAAAACCATTCCAATAGCAATGACGACGACGATTCCCCAACTAAAATCTTCCATGTTTTTATAAACCATAGCTATCGTGAAAAGAATCGATGAAACAATAAGATATAATATTCCCCCACCTAAAAGATAAGGAATCGGTTTAGCTTTATCATTTTTTGGCGCCATCACGGTTTTTCCGCCCAAATTTTCAAAAGATTCTATACCTAGTTTTAATTTGCCATCTTTTCTTCTTATTGTGATACCAAACAAATTCAACGACACTAAACGATAGCCGCAAATCTTTCCCATAATCAAACGTCCCAATTCATAAACAATCGCATTAAATCCATAACCGACTAAAACTGTAACAATAATAAAAACATAAATATTTTCCGCGGTAAAACGTGAAAATAATTCTCTTCCCAAAACAAAAAGAATAACTAGTAATGCAACAAAAACCGCTAAAGCCCAATTTTTATATGGCGCTTTTTTTACATTTTTTTCAGCATTTGGTTCCATCGCTTTCCTCCTATAGACTTTAATAAATATTTTCTATGTCTATCATATCATTATAAGTTCGATTTTTAAATCTTTAGTTGTAATTTCTTAGGCCCTAGCAAAGTTATCTTTCTTTGTTTTGAAAAGATTTTCTTTTTTGTTTATACTAGCAATATGAGGTATTAGATATGAAAATTACAAATAAACTTTTAAAAAAATATGCTGAATTAATCGCAGTTAAAGGAGTTAATATTCAAAAAGGACAACCTGTACGAATAAAAGCCCCAATCGAAGAATATAAATTTGTCGAAATACTTGTTTCTTCACTTTATAAACACGGAGCATCAGATGTTATTATCAATTGGTCATCAGATAAAATCACTAGAGCCAATTATCGCTATAAAAGTATAAAAACGCTAAAAACCATCCCGCAACCGACAATCGAATCAGAAAAGTATTATCTCGAGCATCAATTTGCAAGAATCTCTTTAAGTTCAAATGATCCAGATTTATTAAAAGGCTTAAATCAAAAGAAAATTCAAGCCGCATCTTTCGCTTCATCAAAAGCTTTAGCAAAATACAGCGATCCTTATATGGCAAGTCAATTGCAATGGTGTGTGGCGGCCGTTCCAAATGTAGCTTGGGCTAAAAAAGTTTTTCCACATCTCTCAAAAAGTGCCGCAAAGCAAGCTCTTTGGGGAGAAATTTTAAAATGTGTTAGAATTGATGAAAATAATGATTGTATCGAAGCGTGGAATGTTCACGATAAACGACTTCACGATAAATGTGAGAAGCTTAATGCTTTAAAGATAGTTTCGCTCCATTATCGCTCTTTAAATGGTACCGATTTTGAAATTAAACTTCCTAAAGGTCATATTTGGGCAGGTGGCGCGGAATATCGCGAAAACACTGACATCCTTTTTAATCCCAACATGCCCACTGAAGAAGTTTTTACGATGCCCGAAAGAAATTCCATCAATGGTAAAGTTGTTTCAACCAAGCCCTTGAGTTATGAAGGAAAGCTGATTGAGAATTTTTCATTTATATTTAAAGACGGAAAAGTTGTTTCCTGTGAAGCCGAAAAAAATATCGACGTTTTAAAATCATTAATTAACACCGATGAAGGTTCTTCTCGATTAGGTGAAGTCGCTCTAGTACCTTGCGATTCTCCGATTTATCAAAGCGGAGTTTTATTTTACAATACTCTTTTTGATGAAAATGCCTCATGCCATTTAGCTTTAGGTCAATGCTACTCGATGAATTTAGAAGGTGGAACTTCCATGAGCAAAGAAGAATTATTGGCTCATGGTGGTAATGATTCTTTAGTTCACGTTGATTTTATGATTGGAACCAACGATCTTGAAATTATCGCAAAAACAGAAGATGATCGCGAAATAACCATCTTTAAAAATGGTACTTGGGCAATTTAAAAGCCCCGTCTACGACGAGGCCCAATAGTCTTACAATGAAATTTTTACAACATTTTTCGCTTGTAATCCACGTTCGGTTTCCGCGAGATCAAATCTAACTTCTTGACCTTCTTCAAGAGAACGATATCCATCTTCCAAAATTTGGGAATAGTGAACAAAAATATCTTCTCCTTCCCCACGGTTGATGAATCCGAACCCTTTTTCGGCGTTAAACCATTTAACTTTTCCTGTCATCTTTTTTACCACCTTTCCTACTTGTTACTACAATTGGATTATTGACTACTTTACTTTTAAATCCAAAAGTTTTCGTGTGTCAAAGTTCTTCAAAAATCGACAATTTATCGATAAAACTAGTATTTTTATCGATTTTGGGTGCATTTTCTGCACTAATTGAATAGCTCGAAAAACAGAATTTCCTGTCGTTAATACATCATCGACAATCAAAATGTCTAGATTTGTCAAATTTACATCGTTTTTGACGAATAAATGTTCTGTTATTTTTTTGCGTTTAGATAAGGGCTGATTTGCCTGTTTTATATTTCCAGTTTTATATAACGCATGGCAAATCGGTAAATTTAAAATTTCAAAAATCGCTTCCACGTGATTGAATCCACGTGCTTCATCACTTTCTTTTACAGATGGAATAGGAACCATAATATAATTTCGATACTTACTTCTTAGATATTTCGAATATGGTTTTAAAAAAATATCTTTTAATTCATAATCTTTTCCTCCTTTAAATTGAAAAATCAATGTTTTAAGCATTTCATCATATGGATAAATTGCTAATCCCGAAAAATCTTTTAATTTAAATCTTAAAAAACACGGCTTCATTTTTGTTAAACAACTAGAACATATCTCACTGCCGAACACTAGTTCACCTAGTGTTGTTTTATAATATTCAGCGAAGCAAATTTTACATCGAGTTTTCATACTTGATTTTGTCAATCGATTCTTTAATTGATGAAGTATTGTAAGAAGCAATAAAAATAACTTCGCCGTTTGGAGCATCTATTTTGCGTCCTACTCTTCCGGCCATTTGAATTAAAGTTCCTTTATTATAATTTTCATGTTCAGCCTCAAAAATTATTACTTGAAGATCCTTAACTGTAACTCCTCTTTCTAAAATCGAAGTTGTTACCAAGTATTGATACTCTCCCTTGCGAAATAATTCAATGTTTTGTGCTCTTTGCAACTCTTTAGAATGAACGAGAGCGCCATTAGGCGCAAAGAGTTTAAGAAACTTAAATAACTTTTCCGCTTTTATGATTGTCGGAGCAAAAACGAAAACCGGTTTATGCTGTTGTTTAAAATGAAGAAGATAATAAAGAACCACCCATTGTTTACCAAATGGAATACATTTAGTCTGTGGAACAATTAAAGGATGTCCGTGAAAACGATGGTGTAACGATAGATATGTACCTGCTTTTTTGTATTTTTCAACCTCCGATTCATCAGGAGTTGCTGACATTTTAATCGTGACTCCTTTAACTGCTTTATTTAACATCGTTTCCAAAAGATCGTTGTTTTTAAACGGAAAAGCATCGATCTCGTCAACAATTAACAAATCAAAATAATTTCTATATCGAAAAAGTTGATGAGTAGTCAATAAAATGATATCTGCGCTTAAAATATCGTGATGTGATCCATAAACCGAAACAACCATCGAATTTTTAAAAGATTCTTTAAATCTTGTCTCTAATTCTATAACGACATCTTTTCTTGGAATGGCAAAACCGACTTTCCCTTTTTCCTTTAAACATTGTTTAATAACTTCAAAAACTATTTCGGTTTTTCCAGCACCGCAAACCGCTTCTATAAAAGAATTCTTTTTTTCAAAATAATGTTTTACTAATTTTTGCGAGATGGCTTTCTGTTCTTCTGATAAAGTAAAAGGCATAACATAATCAAAACCTTTTACATCGTTATCAATCGGCATTTCTTCTTCATTTTCATTCAACATTAAAATGCATTTACGACAATATGGTTTACCTTTTATGTATCCGACATATCTTGGGTCTTTATTACCACAATTTTTACACACAAACATAATTTATCCTCTATTTATCAATAGTGAATTTTTTTAATATTTAAAAATTTTTTATTTTACAAAAAGCTAACGAAGAAGAATGATTTGAATAAAATATTCTTATTTTTTTAAATAGGGTAGAGGAAAGGCGCTAAGCCTTTGCCCCTCCCATTGAACCGTACGTACGTTTCTCGTATACGGCTCTACATCTACATTGTTCAC
>CANQWG010000034.1 GCA_947627505.1 uncultured Bacilli bacterium
ATATAGTTAAATCAATTTGCATGAAATTATTTTATTAAAACGACGGAAAATCTAGTGAACAACGACGGAAGATGGGTGTTGTTATATAAAGATATTTCATAATATTGTCTAATGATTAATATATCTATAAAAAATTTCGATATTTCTAAGTGAATTTGATTAACTTAATTTTATTTATAGATATGCGATTACTATATTCAGCATTAATTCTTTTGATAATAAAACTTATATATGTTAAGATTATAAAAATATTTAAATATCATATCAAGGAGGTATTATGAAAAACAAATTTTGCTTTAAATTACTTTTAATAACTTTTATAACAGGATCTTTGTGTTCATGTAACGATAGCTTAAATAATTCTTCCGGTGAAATTAGTTCGTCTGTTGTCGAACAAAACTTATTGTCGGAAATTAATTCTGCTCTTAAACATATTAATGATGGATTTAGTTTAAAGGTTTTAGGAACCATAATTCAAACAGAAGAAATAAATTTCCAATTTGACTATGATTATTTAAATAAAGCTGAAGAGGGTTTTCATTCTAAATTATCATATGTTTATGAAGATAATCCGTCTGATATAGTTTTTGATGAAACATATTTTAGAGATGAAGAAGGAAAAATATATCAAGAAACTTTAGGTTTAGATAATTTGATTAAAAAGAAATACGATAATGATTATCTATACGATAGCGTTTATATCAATCCATTTAGTTTACTTAATGAAAATGATTTTACCTCTTTGAATAATGGCAAATATAATGTTAATTTGCATAAAATGGCCTATGTCTTAGATAAGTTTTTTCCTAATGAGTCAAAAATTACATCTGCCACAATGACTATTGAAGATAAAAAATTTGTTTCACTTGAAATAGAGACGGAAGCATTCTTTAAAGAAAACAATTATATTTCTGAAATGAAAGGCACGTTTTTGTATGATGATATTGAATTAAATCATTTACAGCCTTTGCAAGAAAATGATGACCAGAAAAAATTATCATTAGCCCTTGCAAATGTTGGAGATTCATATGTCATCGACTTTATTGATCATCAAGAAACTGAACATCAAAAAATATATCTTTCTGGAAAATCGATTTTTGTTCAACATAATTTTGAAGCTGATGAAATTGATGAATGGCAAGATAGTTGGTGGAATGCAGTTGAGGGTGAATCCGGTTTAATTGAATTATATTACATCCAAGATTCAAATAGTTGGGGAGATAATGGCAATAGTTATGATGATTATACGGAAGCTATTCCACATTTTGATGTCATATCCGGTGCTTTATTTAATTATGAAAAAGCGACAAATCTTTACCGGTTAAGTAGTGAATACGCAGATATTGTCGCAGGTAGTTTTGTTCCCAAAATGTTATATAATAGTGTTGGTTACGAGTCAAATTTAACAATTGAGATAAGTTTGAATGATGATAATCAATTAGAAAGAGTATGTTTTTTTAATGAAAATATTGATATTGAAATGGTAATTAGTTCATTTGATTCACTGCCGTTTAATTTAGTAGATGAGGATGTTACATTATCATGAATAAGATTTTAAGTACCGGAATTTTACTTTTATTATTATGCTCTTGTCAAAATAGCACAGATTCAAGTATGTCATCATTTCCGTCGAGGAACACACATAATGTTACTTTTTTTGATTACGATGGTTCGATACTATTTTCAACTATGGTAGAAGGTCACGAAAGTGCATTTTATGAAGGTGAGGAACCAACACGGAAAGCTCCAAACACAAAGACATATTATTATGATTTTTATAAATGGAATCAATCTCTAAACAATATTGATGAAGATAAAGAAATTAAGCCGATATTTCATATTATCGAAACTAAAAATCCCATCAATCGTGGAGATTTCACATATCGAGCAATGTATGAAATAGAAAATGATAATTTAAAAACCATCGGATATGAACTATATAAGTATAATGACTTCGATTTTATTGATACCTTGATTGTTCCTGAAACATTTAATAATTTACCAATTTTAAGAATTGGAGAAGCCTGTTTTATGGAATGTAATATGAAAGAAGTAGTTCTTCCAAAAACAATACAAGTAATAGATCAATACGCTTTTAATAGTTGTCCAAATTTATACTACGTTAATATTCCAGATGCTACTTACTCATTAAAACGAGCAGCTTTTTATTATGACCCAAGTTTAGAGAATCTTTCACTAAATAATATAAGCTTTATGCGTGAAGACAACTTTCATCTTTGTCAGAAATTAAACGCTTTTTCGGTTAGCACTTTAAACGAGCAATATATGGCAAATGATGGAATATTATATTCACAAAATGAAAGAATCTTAATAAAAGTACCAGAAGGAAAAAAAGAGGTAACAATTAAAGACACAACAGAAAAAGTAAAATTAGAGTCTATTTCTAGACTAGCAAATTGTAATAAGATTATTCTTCCTCCATCTATAAAAGAGTTGGAAGAAAAAGTTTTCTTTGAGTCAAAATTAAAAGAAATCCAAATTTTAGGTAAGATATTTGAAATTCCAAGAGAAACTTTTGAGTTTTGTCAAGATTTAGAAACTTTAGATTTACCGAATACCATTAAAATGATTGGAGCACGGGCTTTTTATAATTGCCGTAAATTGACTGATTTTAAATTACCTAATCAAATTGAAACTATCGGCGACTTTGCTTTTGCTTATTGTGTATCGTTAAAAGAATTTTACATTCCTGACGCTTTGAAAGAAATCGGTGAAGGAGCGTTAATTCAATTAGATAGTTTACAAAAATTTATTATTGATCAAAATAACTATTATAGTGTTTATGATGAAGCCTTATATAGCAAAGATTATAGTTCGTTGTTTCGCGTACCGCAAACAAAAACAGAAGTAAATATATATAGCCAAACAAAGATTATTAAGGAAGATGCTTTTTATTGGTGCAGTTATTTAACCGGTATCGATTTACCAGAGACGATTGAAGCAATTGAAGGATATGCTTTTTATTTTTGTAGAAACATCTATGAATTAGATATCCCAGACTCTGTTTTATCTATTGGAGAGTCCGCATTTGAAGGTATGGAAAACTTGATAAGTATACATTTACCTTCGAATTTAGTAATTTTAGAAGATAGTTTATTTGAAAATTGTGCCCTTCTTCAAGAAGTAAACATTCCTCGAAACGTCACAAAAATAAGTAATGAAGTTTTTTATAATTGCATTAATCTTCCTACTTTAACGATTTATGAGGGGTTATTAGAGTTTGGAAAAGATGTATTCGCTGCTTGTAACATGTTAGATGATATTTATTATACTGGCAGTGAGGATACTTGGCACACAATTAAAGGTCTTTCAATCTGTGCCTTAACCTCCGAAACAGTTATCCATTATAATCATCAGATGTGAAAATAAAAGTAAATTGCAAATAAAAAAGTCAAGGCTAGATACCTTGACACTTTTTTATTCTTCAACTCTTACTAAACTAAAACAATAAATTTCATAATCTTCGTCTGCAAAAAATAATTCATTTGTTGGATCATCATTATCGTTAGAACATAAGTAATAAGTAATCCCGTCGATTGTAAGAGTGAAATCTTCGTAGGGATCATATTCTACAATAGTAGCGGTTAATCCATTAATAGTAATTGAAGTACTAGTAATTTCAACTTGCAAATCATTTGATCCATTAATTTGTGCATTGGGGTTATCTCCATCACATAATATTCCTTCGAATTTACCGATAAATTTACTTGGAATTATAGAAGTATCTTCATCTTCATTACTTTTTCTAACTATACTAAAACTATATATTGTGTAATCCTCAGAAGCAAGAAACATGCTTTGTACACTTTCTTCTTCATCGTAAGAATTGGTACACATATAATATGTTTTTCCATCGATAGTTAGAGTAAATCCTTCATAATCGTCATAACTTACGATAACTGCAACTATTTCGTTAATAGTAATTGTAGTGTCGGTAATTTCAATTGATAAAGTATTTAAGCCATTTATTTGATTATCATCATTCAATGCTCCTTCATAAATACCAATATATTTGTTAGGGATTAACGAATCATCTTTTTTATCATCATATGCTTCTAAAGCATTTAAGACATATGTCGGAAGGGCAGTGGTTCCGATATTTTCAAAAGTAATTGTGCGTTTTGCCACTAAACCATAAGCATCATAGTAATATTCAAATTTATCGAGTTGCCCTTCATCGGTTAAGGTAATCTTGGCATCAATGGCTAGATATTGACCGATAAGTTTATCGTCACTGTTATTTGAAAATGCAGCTACGACTGCACCTGCTAGATCTCGATCTTTAAGAATGAAAACATTAGCTTCAGTCTCTTCAAATATTTCTGCAGCAAAACTTGTTAAATCAAGATGATCGATAAATGGATTTTCTTCTTCGGCGTCTTCGTATTTACTGATAGCCTCATCAGTTAATTCATAAGCTTTTACTTTATCATCGATTTTTAAATATCCGACTTGATTAAATTCATCAAAATAATGCGTTTCTGTTTTATATAAAGTATTAGTAATATCCTCTGAACCTTCTTCAAAAGCATGATCTAACATCTGCATGGTATAGTTCTCTTGAATTGATTGTAAAGCGGTCTGTAGTTTTTCGTGACCGGAAGTATGTTCAAATGGTTCGGTGTCGATTGTGGCAGTCCCAAAATTGCTGGCGACAAAACTATAAGCTATTTCTCCGTCCAAACTGTCTAAAACAAATTCTAAATTGACGCTACTTTCTAAAATTTCGATTTCAAATGTTATGCAAGCACTATGATTCCACCCGGTAATAGCGATGCCGATATCTAATCCAATCTCAGGATTTAAACTATATTTTCCAGAATCTATAAAAGCAAAATCTGCTTCATTCACATTTAAGAAAGGATTTTGAAAGACATCCCAACTAAAAGGAGTTTGATTTTGGTCGGTGGCGATAGTTTTAGTCACCGTATTGTCTAAATTATGAGTGATGTAATAAACTTTATTGTCCTCATAAGACAATATATCGTTAAATTGTTGATACTTGACTTCTGGTAAATCTTCTCTATAGTAAACTTCTCTAGAAAGATATTTTGTTGTAGTAAAAACTGTACGTATTTCATGAACATAACTATAATCTGCATCTTCTAATTCATACGTACCATCAAATTGAACGTCTTGTTTAATTTTAGCTAAAAAGCCTTTTAGCACAGGATCTTCATTTTGATTTACTGAAGATGATGCTTCTGATGATTGACTTTCCATAGATGAATCAAGATTGCTTTGAGACGTATCGGACGACTGTCCCAAAGAGTTTTCGCTAGAAGAATTAACTTCCGGATTAGTACAGGCACCTAAGCTCAAAAGTGCGAGTAAAGTAAAAATAGCTTTTTTCTTCATGTTTTTTTCCTCCTTTAAAATTTTTTATTTAGATTTTAAGTCGTATAAACATGAATGTCAATAACAATTTTTACAATTCATCATGTAAGCTCCTAGAGACGTTGAAATGAGACTATTAAAATTTTGGTATTTCTGCTATAATTAAATAAACTTTTTATAGGAGCAAGGACAATATGAAATTGATATTTATTCGACATGGGGAACCGGATCATGTGCATAATACTTTAACCGAACAAGGTTTTAAAGAAGTTGAAGCATTAGCGAATGCGTATAAATCATTAAAATTTAAAGAAATTTATTGTTCTCCTTTAGAACGTGCGAAATTGACTGCCGAAGCTTTTTTAAAACCTCATCACAGAGAACCTATCTATCTTGATTGGCTTCAAGAATTTTCACATATGGTCAAAGTACCTTATGATCAAAACAAAGTTCAAAATTGGGATTTTTTACCGAGTTTTTTTACTAAGCAAGAAGCTTTCTATCGTGATGATCTTTATCTAGATACTGAAGTGATGAAATCCGCTGATATTAATAAATATTATCAAGAGGTGGTTGATTCTTTTGATCAACTTTTAGCGAAACATGGTTATGTTCGAGAAGGACGATATTATCGAGTCAAAGAATCATCGACCGATACTTTAGTATTTGTCTGTCATTTAGGAATAATGAGCGTTATTATGTCACATTTAATGGGAATCCCTTACGTAGTTTTAACACAAAGTTTCATTTGTCTTCCAAGTGGTGTTACAACCATCGTAACTGAAGAACGAGAAAAAGGAATTGCACAATTTCGTTGCTTGGAGTATGGAAATGTTGACCATTTAAAGCAAGCTAAGATCATTCCAAGTTTTCATGGTAGGTTTTGTGAGATTTACGATTCTGATGAAAGGCATTAGGCAATTAAACAAATTTGCATAAAATATTGAAATAAGGGTCGAACGTGGAGGTGACCCTATTTTTTTTTCATAGTATCTAATGATCATAATGGAGGTACTATGAATCAAGAAGTTAATAAGTTAGTGGCTCAAGATCAACCGATGGTGTTAGCAGTTGAGCAAGCACCAACTAATGTTCAAGCCACTGCCAATTCGCCTACACAAGTTACAATTACTTGGACTGGAATTCCAGAGGCTACAGGGTACAATATTTCTCAATCGACGTCCGCTTCTGGACCATTTACACAAATTGGAAGCACAGTCGAGGGAACATTTGTTGCCACTAATTTGACACCTGGAACAACATATTACTTTACTGTTGCCGGATATGATGAATCAGGACCTGGTCCTGCATCGACTGCGGTAGCAGTAACTACTCCTACTCAACCTTCGCAAGGGACGCTTACCGGTGTTGCATTGACTAGTGGATGTGTACAATTAACTTGGAATTACACCGGTGAAGGAACTCCGGTTTTATATCGAATATTAAGAAGCCAAAATATGGCAGGACCATATGTAACATTAGCAACATATCCAACTGGAGTTACAAACTATTTAGATTGTAGTTTAGTTAATGGACAGAATAGTAGCAATTATGGAAATGCTACAACCAACAACTATTACTACATTGTTGAAGTAGTAACTACAACCGGCACTGCAGTATTAGGCCCAACTCTTGTCACTATTACAAATGGAAATGGTAACAATAATGGCGGTTATTGCTCTTATAGTTGCTATAATCCTTGTAGACCATGTTGCTATAGAATCTGTGGTTGTGGGTGCGGTTGGTTTTAACCAACTAGTCTATTAATAAAAAGGATGGATGATTTGAAATTGTCCATCCTTTTATAATAAATCTAAAAAGTGTTTTACTAGACAAAAATTGGAAATAATAGTATTATATTTTTCATGGAGGAGATTTATAAAATGGAACTAAAAGGATCAAAAACTGAACAAAATTTAATGACTGCTTTTGCTGGTGAATCTCAAGCGAGAAACAAATACACATATTATGCTTCCAAAGCAAAAAAAGATGGATATGTGCAGATTGCTCAAATTTTCGAAGAGACCGCGGCAAATGAAAAGGAACACGCTGAATTGTGGTTTAAACAATTACACGGAGGTGCGATTCCGGGAACTTTAGATAATTTAAAAGATGCAGCGGCTGGTGAAAACTACGAATGGACTGATATGTATGCGACCTTTGCTAAAGAAGCTCGCGAGGAAGGATTTTTACAAATTGCGGCAATGTTTGATGGTGTTGCCAAAATCGAAAAAAATCATGAAGAAAGATATCTTGCTTTAGTAGCAAATCTTGAAAAAGGAATCGTCTTTGATCGTGATGAAGTAGTTGTTTGGAAATGCTTAAATTGTGGACATATTCATGTTGGAAAATCCGCTCCTAAAGTTTGTCCTGTTTGTGCACATGACCGTGCCTATTTTGCTTTAGATAGTAAACCATATTAATTAAGTAACAAATCAATGAAAGGAGACCCGCTTAGGGTCTTCTTTTTTTCCATAAAAGTAAAAAAACACTTGCAATTATATGTGTCTTTACCGATAATATAAAAGCGGTTCAACTTTTGGATCAGTGGTGTAGCGGTTAACATGCCTCCCTGTCACGGAGGAGACCGCGGGTTCGATTCCCGTCTGATCCGCCATTGTGTGGCCCGATAGCTCAGCAGGTAGAGCAACGGACTGAAAATCCGTGTGTCGCCAGTTCGACCCTGGCTTGGGCCACCATTAGAATATTTGCGAAGATATTCGCGTTTTTTAGAAGAAGAGAGTTGTGAGGACAGCTCTCTTTTTTGTTTAAGTGACACGCGAACTTTAGTGGTCAGTGTGTCGCAAAATCGTTTAATGGTGAATAAATATTATTTTTTAGTTGATTGTCTTTGTGGTTAATATCCAGATAGATTTGAGTCATTTGTATTGATTTGTGACCTAGAAGATCTTTCACTAAATAAATATCTAAAGATTTATTATAAATGGAAGTTGCGTAATAATGTCTTAATTTGTGCGGACTTAAAATATCGATGTTACAATTTTCTTTTAAATGTTTGAAGAATTGTCTAACGGTATTTTGTGTCATTCTCTCGTTGTGTTCATCAATAAATAAATAATTAGTTTTATTCATTACTTGTGCTACTAAATCTTTTAATGAATCAACAATGTAAATGTTTCTAGGTTCTCCGTTTTTGGTAAAGTCTAGATGGATAATTCCATTTTCTAAATCGATATTGCTATTTTTAATGTGACAGAGTTCATTGGTTCTTATACCTGTTGTTAATATTAATAGAAACATTAGCTTGTTTTTAGGATAAACGTTAGAAGTTTCAAAATAATTAAGTATTTTACGGATAGATTCATCTTCAATTTTAGGAATAGGCTTCTTGATTGTCTTAAGAGGTTCGAATCTGAAGTTAATTTTATCGATATAATTATTTTTAATCGCAAAACGTAACATAATTTGAAGATTCTTAATTTCTTTGTTAATAGTTCCAGGCTGAATTTTGTTTTTCCGGAAAAGAATATAATTATTAATAACATCTGTAGTAATCTGGCAAGTAGTTTCGACATTAACAGATTTTAAATAATTAAGAATTGGTTTTAGTACCGATTTGTAAGCTGATAATGTTCCCGGTCGATTGTGAATAGTAATGTGATTCAAAAACATTTTGTAAGCAATATCAATGTCGATAGTTTTTTCTTCTTGTTGATGAAGAAGAAAGTTAATTAATTCTTTAGTGTTAATTTGATTATTCATTTTAAAAAATTCTCCTTTTATGAATTTTAAAAAACGACATAATCAGTTGACTGACGTTGTAATTAATTATTTTCGCTTTCGAGATCTTTTTTTAGTAAATCATCAATGCTTATACCATAAATTTCACTAATTTTTAAAAGAGTACTTGCTTTAGGATCTTTGCTATTCATTAGTGCTGATATTGATTGTCTGCTAATTTTTAGTATTCTTGCGAGTTCGATTTGTTTAATTTTTGATTTTGTTAGATATTTCATATTTTTGTTAAAAAACATATTTTACCTCCTTCCTTTTAAGATTGTTAAATTGCAGTTTGACAAAAAGTTTGGCATTGTGTTATTATGGTTTTGTCAAATTGCCATTTGACATACATGCAACAAAAATGACTATGCCAAAGCATAGAAAAAGCCTATCAATTTTTGTCACAAATAAATTATAGACAATTTTGTTGCGAAAAAAAAGCGGTGAGTGATCGCCGCCGATAAGGAAATAATCACTCCCACCTAAATTGAGGTGGTAAAAGAAACAATTATTATTCATTTTAGTTGGGACAAACATCAGGTCCTAAGAAGGAGGAAAAGAAAAAATGAGTAGATGTGTAGTATGCAGCAACAGAGTAGGAAAGGATAAGTTGACAAATGAAGAGATTAGATACATCTCTGCATATCGTATGCCAACTTATACGTCAAATGGGACGCTTTGGTATCCAAAATCGACTGAAGCTATCGTTAATGTAGTGATTAGAAAGAATCAATCACCTAAAGCATTTGATGACTTTAAGGACGTTCTTCCAGGTGCAATTTTAAATGTTGTTTTTGGTGTAAATGATTTTACGCAAAAGGTCTATGTTCAATCATATGATTTGATTCCTGGATCTAATTTGCATAAAGCTGAAGATCTGTATTTGAATCCGAATAAAAAAGATGACGTTTCATTTTAATGAAAAAAAATAATCGTAAAAAAACGTAGAAAATGTAGAAAATGTTTCACAATCAAACAACTTAATATACGAAGTATATTAGCGCTCCGGAAGGGCTTGTCCGGAGCGCGATTGAGAAACGTAGAAAGAATGTAGAAAACGTAGAAAATTAAGGAGCGAAAAAAAATGGCATCAAAAAAGAATGTTAAAAAAGAAGTTGTTGAAGTAGAAGTAGTCGACAAAAAAGAATTGTTGACTTCTGAAGATTATATCGAATTAAGAAAAAATTACGATGATTTAATATCGATTACAAATCGAATTAAAGCATATTTAAGCGATTCTGTAAAAAATTATTTAAGAATCGGATATTTATTAACTTTAGTAACCGACGAAAAATTGCAAGAGTGTGGTTGCGAAAATATTTATGTTTACGCTAAAGAAAATTTTGGTATCGGCGAAACGACGACAAAAAATTTTATTAACGTCTATCACCGATTCGGAAATACGGATTTGTTAGAAAATAAACCTAGTCCAGCAAATGCGAATGATGTTTATAGAGTTGATTTAAAAGATGATTACAAAGATTATTCGATGACTCAACTCGTCGAACTTTTACCGGTCAAAGACGAAGAATTGAATAAATATTCTCCGAGCTTAAGCGTACGCGAAATAAGAGTTTTGAAAAAGCAAAGTCAGTTGACTGACTTTGAAAATGATATAAATGAAAAGGTTGAAAAAAGTTTTAAAGATCTAATGAGAAAAGCTTTATTTGAAGTTAATGACGATTTTGTTCGTGAAGCTGACGATTTTGTTTGTGAAGCATTGAATAAAAAATTTACTTTTTCTAATAAAGGTGATTTTTCTTTTAAAGCAAAGCATAAAAAAGTAAATTTATTTTTTTCGATTAGTATTAATAACGATTTTGAGGGTTATTCCATACAGCTTGGAAAAAGCAATAATTACTATGACTGCTCTTGGGTAGATGTTAAATTATCAAACGATTCTGACAGTTTGGAACAATTAATCAAAAAATTAAATGCTCTTTTTGAAAGCGTTGAAAAGAATAAAGATGATAAGCTTGAAAAATTATTACAAAAAATTAAAGAAAAATATATTTCTCAAGAAATGTTGATTTCTGACTTATTCAAGGGTGATTTTAACGATTTGTACAAATTAGCTAAAAAAGCTAAAAAATATTATACGATTAGTTGTTTGGATTCTTTAAGGCATCTTCATATACCTTATGCTATTTTTGAAGAAAAATTTAAGTTAGAGGAATTTTGCGAATATAACATTGAATTAATTAAAAAAGTTAATGATCATTTGTATTTGAATGTTGGAACAGGTGTTTCTGCAAGTATTAGAATAGTTTTTCGTTTTTACAAATCTTCTGAATCTGTGGAAGATGGACTTTATTTAACTCTTAAGTTTGAGGATTTATTAGCAAAGTATCCTGATTACTTGAAAAATTATGATGTTCATTTAAGCGATTATAGTTCGTTATTTTCAATTTATTTTGAATTAGCGGAGCGATGGTGCGATGAAAAGTTAAAGGAATTGGAAAACGAAAAAGAATCTTCTGAGGAAGAATTTGAAGATGAATCTGAAGAAGAATCTGAAGCGGAAGAAGATTAAAAAAAGTTTTCTATGTTGTGACAAAAATAAATAGGTGGAAAGGAAGGTGATGATATGGCAACAAAAAAAGATTTGCAAAATGAGGTAAATCGTTTAAACGCTAAGTATTGCAAAAACACTAAAAATCATCTGGTTATTCATGAAGCCTACGGGGGTTACGCTGTTGAGTTGACGGGTAAAACTTATAAGCGCGGTAACAAGATATATTATCGTAAAGGATCATTGGGCAGTGGTTGTAGCGATATTGGTAATAGTTATCATGATACCGCTACTAATACTTTAAGTGGTCTTTATAAAGCTGATGCTAGAGGTTGGATTAAAAATTCTATACGTTATCATGAAAAAAATAGATAATAAATTATTTATTTTAAATTAGTTAATTGATTTAGGAGGTGGTAAAAATTCCTAAACTTAGACAAATGGAGATCGTTACTGACGTTGATAAGCTAAGAGTTGATTTACAGGAAGTATTCATGAATTATAAGACCATTAAACAATGGGCTTATATTGTTCACGATAAAGATGATACAAGACCACATTATCATATTTATTTACATTTTGATACCGGTGTGGATACTGCTTTGGTAGCTAAGTGGTTTGATGTTCCTGAAAATTTTATTAATAAAGTTAAAGGACGTCAATCCGATATGTTGAAGTATTTAACGCATTCAAATGCGAGTCAAAAATTTAAGCATCAGTATGATGCATCGGAAGTTATCGCAAATTTTGATTTTGAAAAAACGATTGAAGAATCACAGATTGTAGGTAACTTTGATCAATATAGTTATGCACAGCAGTTGGCTTATGTAAATAGTTTAGATGTGAGCGAGAAAACAAGAATGTTTACTCAGCTCGAGAAATTGTGGAAAATCAAGTGTCAATCGGATTGTTTGAAAACGGAGCGAAACATCCAGGTAATATTTGTTACCGGGAAAAGCGGTACAGGTAAAACCTTTTTTGCAAAAAGATTAATGGAAAAATTAGGATATGACTATTGTGTTAGTTCTTCTTCTAACGATCCGTTTCAAGATTATTTAGGCCAAAAAGGAATAATATTAGATGATTTGAGAGATTCCTCTTTTGAACTAAATGATTTACTTAAAATTTTAGACAACTATACAAATTCATCGGTTAGATCTCGATTCACTAATAAAGTTTTTAATGGCGAAATTATAATTATTACTTCTAGTGTTCCAATTAAATATTGGTATTCGTGGTTAAAAGGTTACGACGAAGGTCGTGATAGTTTGATTCAACTGTATCGTCGAATAAATACTTGTGTAGTTGTCAGTGAGACGTTTATTGAAATTTTTGAGGATGGATTAACTTCTACCGGAAGTTATAAAGGTAAACCAAAATTTGTAAAAAATGAAGTAATTGAAATTAAAAATGGTGAAAAAGAAAAGCGAAAAATATCTGATCTTTACGAAAAGTTAGATTATAACGATGACGATTTACCATTTTAAAAAAAATTAAAGAAAGGATGGTCAAAAATGAATTGTTTAAAAGAGTTTAAAAAGACAATGAATCAAATGTCGACTTG
>CANQWG010000035.1 GCA_947627505.1 uncultured Bacilli bacterium
TTCCGGAGTCCAAAATAATATTCGTTAGATTGATATTCTCTACTGAAATATCTGGCTTTATATATCTTTTCATTATTATAATGCCTCCTCGTTAATATAATTAATCAGTCTGTCTAAAATCGATTGAGCAGTTTCATTATCATTAAAGGTTCCTAATTCTTTATATTTTTTTGCTAGAGATCTTAATGAATATTGAGTTTGATTATTAAAGTATATTTTTCCCTCAAATTCCATATACGCAACTGCGATTATTTCATCATCGATGTATTGTAGCATATCAGAAAATTTAACTCCAAATGTATAATATCCACCTGCTTCATCCTCATTACCATTTTCATCGGTTTTATGTAAATTCGTAAATTTGTAATCTTGAGCTGTTTTGTTCTCTAACAATGCTTCAACTTCATCGCGAGTGATTTCACAATTGTTATTTGTGTCAAAAGTTGAACTATCAAATTTAAATTCTTTTGTTTCTTCATCAGTTTTCAATGCAATAAGACCATATGAAGCAGTGTCATGATAGATGCTTGAGTCAAAAGTCGTTCCAAAACCTAATTCTACTGAAGTAATGCTTAAATTAGACTTCCCATAAAATTCTATTGAAGAAATTACAAGACGTTCCGATACGGATTCAATTTTTACAGAAGTAGTACTAGGTTCAAAATTGTATGAAATTTTTGATGGCTCTCCATCTGTACTATTTGTGATAGTAGCAGTAATTGTGTTATCGTTAATTTTTATAGTAGGTTCTGTTTTCTTTGGCCAATACTTAGCAAAAATTACAATTTTAGAAACGGATTCTTTTAAGTTTAATGTAAACGATCCACCTTTTCCATCGCTTCCCAATTTAAGCCCTGTAAGTAATGGGCCTTGGGTTGAATCTCCACCAAATATATTGTCAAGACCCGCAACACTCTCAACAATATTGCCCTTAGCAACTGTAAAGTAGTCTAGAATTGTTTTAGTTTCCTCTATTTTTTTCGTAGTTGCAGTAACATTAGATAAATCATATTTAACTAAAAGACTTTCTTCCTCTACATCTTTATTTTCTCTATAACTAACATTCATTTTTGTCACAGAATCTTCCAAAGAGAATAATAGTGCATCTTCATGATCCCACTTTGCTTTTAATTTCATATCTTGCGTTACGGCGTGACCTTCAAAATCCCATTTGACATCTTCTTCAGTGAACCAACCAACAAACTCATAATTATCTCTTGTTGTTGTCGCATCTTCAGCATTTAAAAAGTTTCCTTCTAATACGCTTTTTTCAGTTACGCCACTTCCTCCATTAGCATCAAATGTTACAGTATAGTAAGTTGTCGATTCAGACCAACCAGCATATAAAGTTATATCATCGTTTACTTGTGCTTCTCCAAATTTAAATAATTTACTTTCATCTAAAGAATTTGCTGCATCCTCAGTTGTAAACCAACCTTTAAATACATAGCCATCTCGATTTGGTTCATGCTCTGGAGCATCGACAATTGTTCCTGTTTCTACTTCAATTTCGGTTGGAGAATCAAATGTTAGACTTTGGTCTCCATTAGCATTTGTATTAAAAGTAACTTTATTTTTTGAAATCACTTTTTCCCAACCAATAGTATATGACTCAATATAAAGCGAATTTGCACTTGCGGTTATGGTTATTTCCATATAATCCATAGCCGCTTTATTTGGTAAAGAACTTAATTTATCAGTCACATCAATAGGTACATAAGCACTACTATATGATCCGTGCCAATTTGCACTATTGAAATTTGATGTACTTATTAAAGTTGTAGATGTAGCGGTTGTTTCCTCAAGGCCATTTTTAATTGTTAAAGAACCAGCACCTTTTGAAGCATTTGATTTCATTGATAATGTAAGAGAAGTTAAAGTGAGTCCCGGAGCCTTAATTTTTAACGTTGCATAATTGCCACTAGTCAATTGTTTGGCAGTATTATATGTTTGTGAATATGATACATCTCCTAAATCATCTCCGCTTTTCAAAGTTACTTTTGATGTTGTTTGTACTTCATATATAGATGTTTTTTCTTCTGCCTTTACAACACTTTCATGTTGGTTAACAACACCTACTCCAATGGTAAGTGCCATTAAAGTTGAGAGTAATAACTTAGTCTTTGTAGTAGATTTCAATACCATTTGAACCTCCTTATAATTGGTCTAAATCACCTTTTTACGAACTAAGCGGAACATTTTTTAACCCAAAGCAAAAACGTTCTTTATCTTACTTCAACTTAATTTTAACATTAATATTATTAAAAAGATATAGCAAAATGATTTTTCATACAAACAAGAAAATTAGATTTTTTATTTTTTTGCCTAGAATATTGGCAAAATAATTGAATTTTATACTATAAAAAATTTTTTTAATCTTTCTTAATACGTCAATAATAAATACATGAAGAAAATCAAAGATAAAATTTTTAATCATCCGATATATATAAAATTACATCAATTATTCACATTAGAAGGCGATTTGTTTTTTGCTCCCGCTTCTTTAGCCTATTATCTTCTTTTTTCTTTAATGCCCACCTTATTGATTAGTGCTGCTTTACTTTCGACCTTTGCTTCCTCTCAAATGGTAGAAACGTTTTTATCATATTATCTTAATCCACAACAAATAAACGATCTTATCGACTTCCTTTACCGCAACAAAATGAGTTCTTTTATTTCTTTAGGTTTCAGTGCTCTAGTGACCTTTTACGTCGCTTCACATGGTATTAACAATTTCTTTGCTTACACTCGATTTAAAAATCATCTTCCTAAATTACCATTCTTTAGAGCCAAAGCCCAATCTATTATCATTACAATTTTATTTTTAATTGTCACTACCGGTCTTTTTCTATTTTTTATTATCATCACTTATTACTCGATGGTTTTAAATCTCTTTTTTACTTTCGCAATCTTCCGTTTTCTTTTCTTAACGGCTATTCTTTCCTTCTCTTTAGCTTTTTTATATCGCCTATCGTCAACGTTCGCTATAAAGTGGAAAGACGCCTTTATCGGCTCATCAATCGCTTCTTTCGGTCTTTCAAGCGGTGTGCTTCTATATGACTTCTATTTAAGATATATCGCTTCTTACGACACTTTATATGGTCCAATATCAAACGTGATCATTTTATTGTTTCTTTTTTATGTCATCGGATATTGTGTTTTACTTGGTTATCATATCGTAATTATAAAATTAAAATTATCAGTCGATAATTAAGATAATAAAATTGACTAATAAATATACAACAAAATAATGAATTTAAAACATTTGTTCATTAAAAACGATTTAAAGTAAGATAGTATTTAAAGCTTTCTCATTTTGCTATTGTAAGATTTTTTAGATATGCTATTATCATTATGCGATCTAGTCACTAAACGATTAGAAAAATATAGAATCTTTTGATTCTATTTTTTTGTGAATACTTTATAAAATTCAGTGGATAATTTTTAATGTGTGGTTCACTAAACGAACTAGTAGGAACGTTTTGTTCCTACATTTTATTATTAGGTTCTTATCGGCTCTTAAAAAGATTAGCCAAATAAATCGCTAAAATATGTGCGCTTTAATCAAAATATTTTCATTTACTATATTTCCTTTAATCAAGCATTAAGTGATTTAAAAATGTACTTTTAAAGTAAATCTCGCTTGAAAAAGTTTACACGTTGTTACAAAAGTCACTTGAAAAAGTTTGCGTATTGTTATAAAAGTCGTTTGAAAAAGTTTGTGCACACTAGTAAATGTCATTTGCAAAAGTTTAGGCCTTGTGTTATAGTTACATCAATAAAATCATAAGAGGTATGTCACATGTTAAAAAGAAAAGTCGAAACCTTACTGAAAGATTGGAAAAATACTCCTCAAAAAAGTCCGCTGATAATTAAAGGACAAAGACAATGCGGAAAGACCTTTTCAGTAAAAGCATTTGCCGAAACAAATTACAAGCATGTCGTATATTTAAATTTTTTGAAAAACCCAAATTATATTTCTATTTTCAACGGATCGCTTGAAGTGGATGATCTTATCATAATGATGTCAGCACTTCTTGGCAACAATGCTGTTTTCGTACCATACGAAACAATCATAATTCTAGATGAAATACAAGATTGTCCTGAGGCACGAACATCATTAAAGTTTTTTAAAGAAGATGGTAGGTTCGATGTCATCGGCACAGGTTCATTGCTCGGCGTTAAGGGATATGGCAAACAACCGAAGTCTGTTCCCGTCGGTTCAGAAACCCTTATTGAAATGATGCCCCTAGACTTTGAAGAATTTTTATGGGCAAACGGAATCAAAGAAGAAGTTATTGACAATTTAAAAAAGCATTTGCAAATCGGAACTCCTATTCCAGAGGCGTTGCATAATAAAATGTGGGAGTTAATGCTACAATATACTGTGGTCGGAGGAATGCCTGAAGTGGTTCAAAAATTTGTCGATACCAAACAAATGAATATAGTTTTAACACTTCAAAGGAACATTATTCGTTCTTACGAAGATGATATGGTAAAGTATGCTGACGATAAGAATAAGTCCTTGATTAGAGAATGCTTTCAATCAATTCCAAAACAACTAAGCAAAGAAAATAAAAAGTTCCAATACTCTATGGTAAAAAAAGGCGCAACAGCAGCAAAATTTTTAGGCAGTTTGCAATGGATAGAAGATGCGAATATCGTTTCACGCTGCTACAATCTTGACCTTCCGGAACTTCCACTAGACGGGAACGCGATACAAGACGTATTTAAGGTTTATATGAATGATACCGGACTATTTGTAAGTATGTTAGAAGACGGAACGCAATTTGATATCTTACAAGGCAATCTATACGGTTATAAAGGTGCAATTTTTGAAAATCTAATCGCCGATATCTTCGTTAAAATGGGAAGAAAATTATATTACTATCATAAAAACTCAGGGCTAGAGATCGACTTTGTCACTAGATATAAAGGGGGATGTTACCTCGTAGAAATAAAGGCTACAACCGGCAACACAAAGAGTGCTAAAACAATTTTAGCCCATCCAGAAAAATATCATGTCGATGGTATGATAAAGCTTGGACAATACAATATCGGAAAAACCGATCGGATTCTTACACTTCCATTATATCTTGCCTTTCTTCTAACGGAGTATTGATAAAAATAATAATGTAAGCAATAATTGATTTTCGATTTTATTGTATAAAAAAAATACTTCCGATTTTATTTTGGAAGTATTTTTTTATTTAAATCTTTTCAACTTCAGAAAACTTTACGGTAATAGAAGTCGGTCTTCCGAAGAATAACGCTGAAATAGTCACTTCACCCAATTCGGTGTTAATTGATTCGATGGTTCCTTCAGTGCTTTCAAACGTACCCGCGATAACTCTTACTAAATCTCCGACTTCATAATTTGAGTACATTTCAAAATCAACCATACCCATTCTTTTTAAGACCGGTTCGATTTGCTCTCTAGTTACCGGGAAAGGTTTAGCT
This sequence comes from uncultured Bacilli bacterium, assembly GCA_947627505.1. Classification (GTDB taxonomy): domain Bacteria; phylum Bacillota_I; class Bacilli_A; order RFN20; family CAG-449; genus CANQAG01. Next base: position 5,461 of record CANQWG010000035.1, read on the forward strand.
CCGCCACCGGATGATCCGACGAATCCTGTGACCCCTGGTGTATTACGAACCATGTACCACGCTTCATCTGTCATAATCATTTCGATAAAGACATAACCGGGATAAAGATTTTTCATTTTCGTCTTTCCGGTCGCAACCCCGTCTTTCATTACCGGAACTTCATGCTCCGCAACAATAATTCTAAAAATATAATCTTGCAATGCCATCGATTCCACACGACGTTCAAGATTTTCTTTAACTTTATTTTCATGAGAAGCATAGGTATTTACAACATACCATTGTTTTTCGATATTAGTATCCATATTTAATCCTTTCTAGCGCAAGACATTAAATAACATCGCAACGGCTTCGCTGGTGGCAGAATCACTACTAGTGGCAAAATTGCGATCTAGCTCTTGAAGCAATTGTGAAACGATAAAATCATCTAAAGCCAACATTAAAGCTGAAAAAGCGACGATGACTAATACTACGCTCACTGAAACAAGCAAATCTTTACGAGAAGGCCATCTGACCATTTTCGCTTGTTTTAAGACACCTTGGAAATAACGCTTAATCTTATACATAACGAATCCTCCCTATCGTGATTCTTTGTGTAACGTATGGGCATTGCACTTAGGGCAATATTTAACAAGTTCCATCCGTTTACTGACATCAGTCTTTTTTTTAGTGGTTGTATAGTTTCTAGAAAGACATTGAGTGCATATCAAAATAACTTTTTCTCTCATCTATATCACCTTCTTATTTTAAACTTGCTGAAAGCAAAATACCACAAAATTATTTTACTGTCAACTAATTATCTGTTTGTAAGCAATATTTTTCCTTCATTTTGAGTTATTCGAAAATTTCGAATAACTGAATTTTCATTCAATTCCCTATCAGCAAAAATTTTTTATAAAAACTTTATTCATTTTCTAATCTAAATAAAAAACGACAAGATTATTAACGAAGTAAATAATAATATCCAAATACCGATAAATATTTTAAGACCTAATTTCAAATAATCATGATAAGGTTTTTCTTTTTTTAAAAGCCGATAATGAAAAAAATCATCTAACGATATGTCAAGTTTATCGCATAATTCTTTAATAACATCAATAGAAGGAATCGCTTCTCCTTTTTCCCAACAGCAAACAATCTGTGGTGTCATATTGACGTAACGTGAAAAATCATTTTGTGTTAATCCGGTGTTTTTCCTTAACACTATAAGCATCTCTTTAATTTTTTCTTTTTCAAAAGCATAGGGATTTTGATATTTCAAATGAGATGGCTTCTCTTCAAAGAAATCGTCAAGTGAAATTTCAAAATAATTGCATAAATATAAAAGTCGTGGTAGATCCGGAAAACAACTCCCTTTTTCCCATTTAGATACCGCTTGTTTAGAAATATTGAGCGTTTTAGCAAATTCCGTTTGTGAGAATCCTTTTTGTTTTCTATAGTAAGCAAAGTTTGCTGAAAAATTATCTAAAAGATAAAGTAATGTCAATTCGCGTTCATCCATACATCATACCTACTACTTAATGTTTGTTTATATAGAGCTAAATAAAATATATCGTAAATTGAAAATTTTTTAAACATTCTTTAAAAAATTTATGATTTATATAAAATAGTATTACATTATATTTATTAAAAGCAAAAAGAATAAACTAGAACAAGTTAAAAAAACTTAAAATATTAATAAAAATTGCTTTACTGTATTTAAAATTGCAAAAACATTTTCAATTTTTTTAGGCGTAAAATTAAAGTATAAAAAATAAGCGGTCTAACAATTCACTAAACCGCTTATTTGCTTTTGCTTAACCTTCACTATTGGCGATTAAAGTTATAAATACTTATTAAAAGTTTGTACACCATAGAGGCTACTGTTTTCCAACTCTTCTTCGATGCGTAAAAGTCGATTGTATTTTGCGATTCTTTCACTGCGACATAAGGAACCGGTTTTAATTTGTCCGGTGTTTAACGCTACCGCCAAATCGCTAATCGTAGTATCTTCACTTTCTCCTGATCGATGAGATATAATCGCATTATATCCGGCCTTTTTTGCTAATTCTATCGCTTCTAATGTCTCGGTTACGGTCCCGATTTGATTAAGTTTTATAAGAATCGCATTGGCCACTTGGTTGTCGATGCCTTTTTTTAGAAGTATGGGATTAGTAACGAACAGATCATCTCCGACCAATTGAACACGTCCCCCAATTACCTCCGTTAGCTTTTTCCACCCTTCCCAATCGTTTTGATCAAGTGGATCTTCAATTGAAACCAACGGGTAACGATTCAATAAATCTTGATACCACGCGATCATTTCTAACGATGTCTTTTTTCCTTGATGACTTTTTTTCATATTGTACATTTTTATGGATTGATCATAAAATTCACTACTGGCGACATCTAAAGCAAATGCAATGTCGTCGTATGGTTTATAGCCGGCTTTTTTTGTGGCTTCCATTAAAAGATCCAGTGGTTCTTCATTACTTCTAAGATTAGGAGCAAAACCGCCTTCATCACCAACCGCGGTCACTTCTTTTCGTTCTTTCAAGATTTCTTTCAAAGCGTGAAAAATTTCACTTCCGATTTTTAACCCTTCTTTAAAAGAATTAGCTTTATATGGGACGATCATATATTCTTGAAAATCAACTGAAGAATCAGCGTGGGCGCCACCATTTATAACATTCATCATCGGAACAGGCAAAGTTCTTGCTCCTATTCCGCCTAAATATTGATAAAGCGGCAATTGATGGTAACAAGCACCGGCCTTTAAAACCGCTAACGAGACGCCAAGAATCGCATTGGCACCGAGGTTTTTCTTCTCTTTGCTGCCATCTAATTTTATCATCAATCGATCGATTTTCGCTTGATCGTCAACACGATAACCTAATAGTTTTGGTGCGATGATATTGTTGACGTTAGCTACTGCTTTTAATACTCCCTTACCATTATAACGATTCTTATCATTATCACGTAATTCTAAGGCTTCCCGTTGTCCAGTCGATGCACCAGAAGGCACAATAGCACTGGTCTTAATACCGCTAGTAGTCAAAACTTCAACTTCAACAGTAGGATTGCCTCTAGAATCTAATACTTCCCTTGCATGAACCTTAGCAATATATGGCATTCTATATCCTTTCTATTTTAAAACGGCCTTTCAAATGGCCGTTTACAAATTATTATTCGTAGTGATCGAGAACACAAAGTTCACAACCGCATTCCATAGCAAGTCTTTCGCCTTCTTTAACGCACTCGAAGCGTGTGGCAAAATGTTTGTCTAATACCTTACCATCTGGCCCTTGAATTTCCCAGTTGTTTTGCTCTTTGCAAGGTCTGCAAATAACTTTTGAATTTTTCATATGTTTTCCTTTCTTGAAGAAGATATCTTCGTAATTTAGTATTTCCCCAAAAAAGATTTTTTATAAATGAAAAAAAGCATCGCTTCGACGATGCTAAATCACTTTATTGATATCTTTTGGAACTTTGTCCTTTTTAACCGCATTAATAATTTTTTCTTCTTTCTCTTTCGAGACTTCTTTGCCCGCGAGTCGGGCAACATCTTTAATCAGTTTTCGCAAATTATCGTCATCATTTAAATCTTTCCCTGATAACGATTTAGCTAACCTAATAATGTCATCTCTTTTCACATTAGTCTTTTTTTCGACTTTATCAAAAATTGAGTCATTCATCTTTATCACCTAGGCTAATATATGCAAAGATGATAAAAAGGTGTTTATTCAGTTTCGTCTTTTAATTGCCGTGCCATTAATTGCGTGATAACATCGGAAGGTTTTTTATCGTTGTATAAAACATTATAAACCGCTTCTGTAATCGGCATTTCGATATTGTTTTCTTTAGCTAATTGATAGACAATTTTTGCTGTTCTTATTCCTTCTACGGTTTTAGTATTTGTAGCTAAAAATTCTTTGGCAGAATTTGCTTTTCCAATAGCATATCCCGCTTGAAAATTTCGAGAATGTCGCGAATTACAAGTAACTTCAAGATCACCTAAACCGGTAAGGCCTAAAAAAGTTTTAAATTTACCGCCGAAAGCCACACCAAAACGAACAATTTCCGCTAACCCTCGCGTTAAAAGAGCAGCTCTAGCATTATCGCCTTGCCCTAATCCGACGATACATCCGGCGGCAATCGCGATGACGTTTTTCAAAGCCACGCCATACTCTGCTCCGATTTCATCGGTTTGAGTGTAAACTCTAAAATAGTGATTCGAAAAAATTTCTTGTATCTTTTTTGCGGCTTCAAAATCCAACGAAGTAGATGTGACTAAGGTTAAATAACGGTAAATGACTTCTTCAGCATGCCCCGGCCCGATTAAAGAAACCACTTCTTGTCGCATTTGTTCGGGAATTATTTCACGAATTAATTCTGACATTCGTTTTGTTGAATTCGTATCAAACCCTTTGGCGACACTCACTAAATAGGGACGATTTTTGATCAATGGTTTAATTTGCTCTAAAATTGAACGTATTGCAATAGTTGGAACCGCTAATACGATAATTTCCGGATCTTCCATCGCTTCTTTTAAATTCATGGTAGCTTTTAACGATGAAGGCAAAACGACATCATTATTAAAATAAGCTAAATTCTGATGATTGAGATTGATATCATCAACCTGTTCTTTGACGATTCCGTAAATGGTCACTTCATGACTATTGTCACATAACAATTGACCTAATGCAGTACCCCAAGTGCCTGAACCTAAAATCGTAATCTTCATTATTTTCTCTCCCGTAAAATCAATTTTATCGGTGAACCTTTCAATTCGAAAGTTTCGCGCAATCTATTTTCAAGATATCGTAAATAAGAAAAATGCATATAATTTTGATTGTTAACAAAAAGAACAAATGTCGGTGGTTTAATTGTCGCTTGATTAGCATAATAAATCTTCAATCTTCCTCCGTTAAATTCCGGTGTCGGATTCATAATCTGCGCATCTTGAATAATTTCATTCAAGATCGAAGTTGATAGTCGAGACGTGTATGAATTATACGCAACATCGATTTCCGGAAAAATGTTTCCAATTCGCGAACGATTTTTTGCGGAAACAAAAACGATTGGAGCGTAATCTAAAAATTTAAACTCCTCGCGAATCTTTTTCGTAAAGTCCGCCATCGCATGTTCATCCTTGGCGACTAAATCCCATTTATTGACAACGATAATAATGGCCTTTGAAGCTTCAAAAGCATAGCCAACTACATGCTTATCTTGTTGGTTTATTCCTTCTTCTGCATCGATTACCAACAACACAACATCGCTTCTTTCAATCGCGCTTAATGCCCGTATCGCCGCATATTTATCCACCGATTCATAAATCTTTCCGCGTTTTTTCAACCCTGCGGTATCGATGACAACGTACTCCTTATCATCTCTTTTAAATGGGGTATCGATCGAATCGCGAGTGGTACCTTCGATTGAAGAAACAATAACTCTTTCTTGATTAAGAATTGCATTGGTCAAACTAGATTTACCTACATTTGGGCGCCCGATAATTGAGAAACAAATCGCATCTTCATAAGTTTTAACTTTACGATCCGGCAATAGTTTTACGATCCGATCAAGAAGATCACCGATCCCGATTCCGTGCGCAGTTGAAATTGCAAGCGGATCCCCGATTCCTAAAGCATAAAACTCATGAACGTCATCTACTTTAGAAATATCATCGATTTTATTGACAACCAAAATTACCGGTTTACTAGATTTATGAAGCATTTTAGTGACCAAGCGATCATCAGGGGTAACTCCAACTTTACCATCCGTTACAAAGACAATCACATCAGCTTCTTCAATAGCAATTTCCACTTGGGCTCTTATTTGCACTTGAAAAGGTGCCGAAGCGACTTCAACTCCTCCTGTATCGATAATTTGAAATTCCCTAGTTAGCCATTCAGCTTTAGCGTAAAGACGATCTCTTGTAACACCGGCTTCATCATGAACAATAGCCTGTCTTTCTCCGACAATACGATTGAAAAGCGTCGATTTTCCAACATTAGGGGATCCGACAATAGCAACGATTCCACTAGCCATTTTGCTCTCCAATCTTCATGTGAATGATATCTATTACTTTAGTAACAACTTCATCTATAGACATATAAGATGTATCTAACATATAGGCGTCATCAGCTTGTTTAAGCGGTGCAAAAGAACGATGAGAATCGATATAATCTCTTTTTTTTAATTCTTCTTCAACTTCTTCTAAAGTACACTTAATGCCTTTTTCTAGATTTTCTTTATATCTTCTTTGAGCCCGCGTGGCGACAGAAGCGACTTGAAAAATTTTAACATTCGCATCAGGTAAAACATAAGTTCCAATATCCCTTCCATCCATCACAACGGAAACGTTTTTAGCTAACTTTCTTTGTAAGTCTACTAAAAAGAGTCGAATGTTTTTATAAGAAGCAATATAGGAAACATTATCCGCCACATTACGAGAGCGTATATCTTTACTCACATCACAGCCATTAAGTAACACGACATGATTGGGTTTCATATCGATATTGATTTCAGGAAGTAGTTGTTCAACTGCTTTTTCATCTTGTGGGTCGACGCCTTTTTGAAGAGCCAAAAGAGTTACACAGCGATACATAGCGCCGGTGTCAATATACACGTAGCCGAGTTTTTCGGCGACTTTTTTAGCAATTGTCGATTTCCCGGCTGCAGCCGGTCCGTCGATTGCGACTGTTACTAACATAACTACCTCCAACTAATCATCAACACCACTACTAAAGCAATTACAAGGACTACAATAGGTGATATTATTAAAACTTTTTTTAATAAAGCTTTATGAGCGGTTTTGCGTCTTTCTTTTTCAAGTTCAGTAAGAGTTTTTTTCTCCGTCATCGTTGTATATTCATCATATGCATCGATGATTTGATTAAGCGAAATTGATAAAGTATTTCTTTTTATATGCGCCTTTTGTAAATCTTCACCACTCATCGGAACATCTTTCAAATCTTCGTTATGTTGTTCTTGAAAAGGAAAATTGCTGTTTGGAGTTTTATCCATTTTCGAAATATCTTCACGCAGTTTTTGAAATTTAGCAACACGTGTTTCTGCTTCCATATTTGCTCCAAACCTCCTTTTATATTGTATCCAAAGTAACCTTAAAATCATAGAACAATCGTCATAAATTAAAAGTCTTTTTTTTGCAAAATTAACATTTAGTAAAAATCCCATCTTCCGTCGTTGTTCACTAGATTTTCCGTCGTTTTAATAAAATAATTTCATGCAAATTGATTTAACTAT
>CANQWG010000036.1 GCA_947627505.1 uncultured Bacilli bacterium
AACTGAAAATACATAAAATTGCCTTTATTTAGCCACTTTTACTCGTTTCTTTTTGATTTAACTGTCAAAGATGAGATAGTGAGTCTACAATATAACAAATTCGTTTTTTGAGAATTTAATTTTTATTAATTACACAATTCTATAACATAATAAAAATAACCTTTTCTTTTAGATTATTACTTATGGTAATATTAAATAAAGGAATATTTTTATATGTCAAAATATACGAAAAAAGCTAAAAATGATGATTCGGTGAATGAAGTAAAAGATCAAGTTGATTTAAATAATCAAGATCTTGATCTTAGCGATTTAGAAGATATCAATTCGACTAGAGAAATCAAAAAAATCAATAAGAAATCAGATAAATACTCTGTTCCCATTGAAGTGATCCGATACGATGATGTTGAAATCACCAAAGGTTTAAATGTCGAACAGGTGGAAAGTCGTCATAAAGCCGGATTGACTAATCAGATTAAGAAAAAATATTCAAAGACATATTTAGAAATTTTCATTACCAATATTTTTACTTTTTTCAATATTTTATTAATTACTATCGGAGTGGCTTTGGCGATTGTAGGCCAATGGGCCAATTTGTTTTTCTTGGTAATTCTTTTGGCTAATACGGTGATTGGTATCGGTCAAGAAATCAGAGCCAAACATATTATCGATCGATTAAGATTGGTAACATCGCCGACTGCATTACTTGTCAGAAATTCTCAAGAAATCGAAGTGTCGGTTGACGAAGTAGTTTTAGATGACATTATCATTTTAAAAAGCGGAAAGCAAATATGTACGGATTCGATTGTTCAAGAAGGGTTAATCGAAGTTAATGAATCGCTTTTAACGGGTGAATCGGCGGCGATTAAGAAAAGAAAAGGCGATACCGTTTTAGCGGGTTCTTTTGTGGTATCGGGATCTTGTTATGCTCGCGTGAATCATGTCGGGGAAGACAATTATGTCAGTCGTATTCAACAAAAAGCCAAAGAAGTCAAAGGGCGAAATTCGGAACTTTTAAATTCGTTAAATCGGGTGATTAAAGTAATTTCCTTTATCATTATCCCGTTTGCCATTATCACGATTTTCAATGTTTTGGCAACGACAAATCTTAAAGAACCTTGGGAAATTGCTAAAGAGGTAATAACCACTACCGCGGGATCTTCGGTGGCGATGATTCCTTCGGGATTGTTCTTATTGACTTCGACGACTTTGACAGTATCTTTTATCGTTTTGGCTAATCGTAAAGCTTCGGTGCAAGAATTGTATAGTATTGAAATGCTCGCAAGAACCGACACTTTATGTCTCGATAAAACGGGAACCATCACCGATGGAACGATGGAAGTGACAGAAGAAATCATCATCGACAATACTATTGAAACCGGTGAATTAAAGAATATCATGGGGGCGGTTTTGGGATCCTTTGAAGAAAAGAATCAAACTTCAATCGCTTTGGAAAAGTATTATCCGGTTAATAAAATCTTTAAAAAGCAGAGCGTGATTCCGTTTTCTTCGGAACGTAAACTTTCGGCGGTTACTTTTAAAAATCAGGGTACTTATCTTTTAGGGGCTCCCGAATTTATTTTAGATGCTAGTTATAATGAATTGTTACAATCGTTTTATCAATATACTTCTAAAGGCTATCGTGTTATTTTGCTAGCGCATTCTTTAGAAGTAATCGAAGATGATAAAATTCCTCTTGTTACCAAACCTTTAGCGGCCTTTATTTTAAAGGATCATATTCGTGAAGAAGCGATACCGACGATTAAATGGTTTAACGACAATAACGTGACCATTAAGATTATCTCCGGGGATAATCCGGTGACGGTTGCTGAAATCGCTAAACAAGTCGGAGTTCAAAATGCCGAAAAATGTGTCTCTTTAGAGGGGTTATCGTTACAAGAAGTGGCAAGTATTGCTAATGAATATACGGTATTTGGTCGTGTTTCTCCGGAACAAAAGGCCACGCTTATTAAAGCGATGAAAAGCGATAAGCATACTGTTGCTATGACCGGAGACGGAGTTAACGATATTTTGGCGATGAAACAGGCGGATTGTTCGATTGGAATGGCTTCCGGTTCAGAAGCGGTAAGAAACGTCGCTCATATCGTTTTAATGGATTCAAACTTTGCTTCGATGCCTAAGGTAGTCGAAGAGGGTAGAAAAGTGATAAACAACATTCAAAATTCGGCTTGTTTATTTTTGATGAAGACGATTTTCGCGGTGATTATGACAATTGTACCGGTCATCGTTTCATTGTGCGGCACACCTTTAACGTATCCGTTTGAACCCCGCAATTTGTACATTATGGAAATGGCGGTTATCGGTATTCCTTCGTTCTTCTTGGCCTTACAACCCAATAAGAATTTAATTACGGGTAATTTCTTGAAAAACGTTTTGCTTAAAGCTATCCCAGGCGGTATCGCTTTATTGACGTCGGTTTTTATGATCATGATTTTGAAAAATTACAGTAACTTTGAAATTGCTCCTGAAAAGATGGTGACGATGGCGGGTTACGCCTTGTCGTTTACCGGAATTGCGATTTTATTTAATGTGTGCACTCCGTTTAATATTTATCGGTTGATACTTTATATGGTAATGGTTCTTTTGGCGCTTTTTATCGCTTTTGTTATTCCAAGTTCAATCACCGGTTTAGACTTCGCTTTATTGAATACCACGAACTGGTTAACGGTGCTTACCACCATTTTTGTCTCAGTGGTTTTATACAATATTTTAGAACAAATGCGTTTAGCCCTAGTGAAAAAATAATATCGGCATAAAATACTTAAGAAGAGGAAAACAAATGAACAAACAGGTTATCCAACTTAACTTGCTATATTTTTTACGTTTTTTCGGCGATTCGATGTTTTTCCCGTTTTTGGTATTGTTTTTTAATGCCTCGTCTATTCAAGGCATGCAACTTGGAATTTTGATGGGGGTTATTCCGTTATTCCAGGTTTTGGGCAATCTTTTTTGGGGCAGGATCTCAGGGGGCTTTAAAAAGACGCTGGTGATTTTAAGAGTGATGATTTTTTTGGAGCTTCTTTCAATGATCGTCTTTGGCTTTGTGACTGATTTTTATTGGTTATTAGCGTTAACGATCATCATCGCTTTTATCAATAATCCGTTTTTTAACTTGCAAGACGGAATTGCCATTAAAATATCCGAGGAAGCTAAAAACAAGTATGCGAAAACCCGAATGTGCGGTTCTTTTGCTTATTTGATCGGGGTGATAAGCGGAGGGTATCTGGCTGATCGATTTGGCTTTCGCTTTGTTTTTATTGTCGGAGCGGTCTCTTATATTCTTTGCCTCATTTTATTGTGCTTTTTGGCGCGTCGGCCTCATGAAAATCACGATGAGAAAAAAGATTCGATATCGTTTAGCGCTGTGTTTAAAACTAAAGGATTTTTTCTGTATGCGGTGTTCTTTTTATTGATGTTAGGTTCTTATAATGTCGGGGAATCATACATGTCAGCATATTTAAAATCGTTAGGTCTTCAAGTTGACCAATGGGGCATGGTCTATGGGTTAATGATGATTTTTGAAATTGTGACGATGATTATTGTGGCTAAAAAATTTAAAGAATCATCTTTTCGAGGATTACTAATTTTAGGTGTTGGACTTTTAACGTTGCGACTTGGATTATCGGCTTTGCCATTACCATTATATGTACTGGTGGCGATTGCACCATTAAGGGGCATCGGATGGGGTTTGTTTTTGGCGACGAATCTCAATATCATCAAAAAAATGCTTGGCACTTCTTTAGCGGTCAAGGCCGTATCGATTTTAGGAACGGCCCAAGGCTTGATGATTGGAATCATGAATTATCTAGCGCCTTTGATTTATGAAACTTTCTCTTACAATATTTTATATTTGATTTTATTTATCAGTGCATGTACGGGTATCGTGGTTTTGCTTTTTATCAAAATGGACTTTTTAAAATCATCTTCAAGTAATCAATAAAAATGCGATACAATAGAAAAGGGAGGACAAATTCATGATAAGAATAAACAAACAAGTTGAAGAAGCTTTAAAAAATAATTTACCGGTTGTGGCTTTAGAATCGACGATCATCGCCCATGGTATGCCGTATCCTAAAAACGTTGAGACCGCTTTGGCGGTCGAACGCGTCGTAAAGGAACATGGTGCGATTCCGGCGACCATTGGAATCATCGAAGGAGAACCGGTAATCGGAATGAGTGAACAAGAAATCGAGGAATTTGGCAAACGACAAGATATTATTAAAGTGTCTAGATGTGATTTACCCTATGTGCTCAGTCAAAAAAAGTGGGGAGCGACGACGGTGGCAACGACGATGTTGTTTGCGTCTATGGCCCATATTGATGTCTTTGTAACCGGGGGAGTTGGTGGGGTGCATCGTCACGCTGAAGAAACTTTTGATATTTCCGCCGATTTAGAAGAATTGGCGATAACGCCGGTCACCGTCGTGTGCGCGGGCATAAAAGCGATTTTGGATTTACCTAAAACATTAGAGTATCTTGAAACTAAAGGGGTCTTGGTTATCGGTTATCAATCGGATCATCTCGCGGATTTTTATACTCCGGATTCGGGTTTAAAATTAAATTGTCGAATGGATACCCCACTTGAGATTGCAAAAGCGATGAAAGCAAAAAAAGAATATGGGTTAAAAGGTGGAATGTTGATTTCTAATCCAATTCCGGATGAGCTATCGATTTCCAAAGCCAAAATCGACGAAGCGATTGAAAAAGCCTTAAAGGAAGAACGCGCTTTAGGAATCAAAGGAAAAGAGTCAACACCATTCTTACTAAAGAAGATTGTAGAGTTGACTGAAGGAAAATCATTGGAAGCTAATATTAAATTGATTTTGAATAACGCCGCTTTAGGCAGTGAAATCGCTAAAGCGTATCGTCAATTATAAAAGATATAAAGATATATAGATTAAAAACTTTTGCTAATCGATTGCTTCGATCATGTCGCAATTTAAAATGCGAAAGTTTTTTTCGGTTAGTAAAATCGCGTTTTTAAGATTAAAGGTAGTACCGACTTTTAAGGTTTGAATGAAGGAAATCATTTCACTACCATCGATAAGATTACCATTGCAATCGATGCGATATTCGATATTGTTGAGCGTTGCGGTAAAATAAGCTTTAGAAAAACTACCATTATCGGAAAGACCTTCTAAAGAAGCGACTTTTAAATTGCGGCAATTGACCGTGGCTAAATAGTAAAACGAAGGAACATTTGGAAGTTCATCGGTGATATCGATAATCGAAGGCTTTTCATAATATATTTCACTACCCTCATAATCTAAAGAGAAAACCGATTCGTCGGAAGAGTAATCGTTACAATCGATGCGGTGCACCCCATTGGAGGCGACATCGTATCTACCTAAAATCATATATGGTTTGCCGACTTCAAAGTCGATATTTTCGATGTGGATATTGATGGCATAATAGCCGTATGTGCCATCCATGAAAAAGGCGTTGGCGATACTTGGATAACGATAATTATATCCTTCAATCGACATTAAAGTGCCACAAAACCAAGAACCATAATCACCATCATTAAAATTCATAAAGGTTTCATATCTATCTTTACTGGATTCTTCATATTCTTCATCACTCGAAGACATTTCTTGAGTGGATTGATCTTGAGAAGAATTTTCTTCGTGGTTTGAGTCTTCGCTTGCCGTTTCGCTAGAAGAAGGTTCCATACTGCTAGTGGTGCTCTCGAGACTGGCAGTATCTGGCAAATTCGAACTTTCACTTGAAGTTGTTTCGTTAGATAAAATCGATGAATCGCTTTGAGTACTTGAACTTGGTTTTGGAAGACTCGATATGTCATTTGAGCCGCAAGAAGATAAAATTAGTACCATTAAAGGCCAAATTAAACGAATTTTTCTCTGTTTCATTTTAATCACCGCTTAAATTATATCCTAATTTTAAGGAAGAAACTATCATATATATAATAAAAACAATCGTTTTGCCTGGCATTGGCCATTTAACGTAAATTTGATTTTTGTAAACTAATTAATTGACAAACCGAAAATCGTGATTATTATAATTAAAAATAAATAGGAGGTGTGTGTGCAAGCAAAACGTTATCCCTTAAATTTACTTTAAATATTTTGGATTAGTTGTTAATCGAAGGCTTAAAGTTCACTACTACGTTGGATTTAGTGCTAAGCCAATGGTGTTTAAGCGATAAGTGCAGTAATAAAATATGGATTTTAGTATAAGGATACTATTTCGGTATCTCGTGCAAGTGATTGATAAGGAGCTTGCAAATTAAAAGATTGATATGTTAATTTTGCTAATAATATTTTAGCGTAAATAAAAAAAGAAAGGAGATTAATATATGAAAAAGACTCTTGCGTTGCCTTTACTTGTTACTTCCGTTTTTGCGGTTGGAGTATTGGCGGGTTGTTCTTCCGATGAGAATTCAGCTTCTTTGGATGATTCCTCCGCTTCGGTCAATTCTGAAACTTCCGATGTGGGAACTAGTTCTGATTCATCAGTCGGAAGACATGAAACTTCAGGTGAAGGTGTCCCAAGCGACGATTCGGGTGAAGACGGCGATTATTACGTTGACACTGTAACCGGAGATGAATACGAAAAACAAAATGGCAGATGGGTTAAAGTAAAAGAAGGTGAAAACCTTTATTATACTGTCCACTTTGATTTAAATGGTGGTCATATCCCGGGTACAAACGCTACCACAATTCCTGATCAACTTGTTTCTCCAGGACATTGGGCTAGTGCGCCGGCAGTTAATCCGGTTAAGGATAATTTCGATTTTAAAGGATGGCTCAGTGACAGAAACAATCCGAATTCAACTTGGACATTTACGTTCCCAGTTTATGGTAATTTAGTTTTAACTGCAGATTATCGTGTTTCAAGCAGTGTTACCAATAAGTTCTCGATTACCATCGATCCGAAAAACGGCGATGATACTTATACTGTCGAAACCTTCGCGGGTGATAAGCCGTCGTCATTAAAAATTCCATCTAATGGTGATAACCTTGCTTTCGTCGGTTGGTATTGGAAAGAAAACGGACAAAAATACCCAGGCTATATTGAAGACTATGTTGAAGATGGATGGACTTTAGAGGCCCATTACGAAGTTGTAAAATTTAACTTCCAATATCAAGTTGAAACCAATGATGAAGTAACTATCACAGGACTTCTTGACATTGAAAGCGTCTCGGTATCCGTTCCTGCAACCATCAACGGACGAACTGTTACCAAGATTGGACAATCTGCATTCCAGTCACGCATTTATTTGGAAAGCGTCACTCTTCCAAACACTATTAAAGAAATTGATTCGCGTGCTTTCAATGGTGCCGGACGATTATTAGAAATCAAAGTCGACCCCACCAATGCTTATTATGAAGATGTCGATGGAATTCTCTTTAATAAAGGTAGAACGGAATTATTGCGTTATCCATGTAAAAAGGGCAGCAGTTACACCGTTCCAAATACCGTACAAAAAATCGGCGATTACGCTTTCTATGGATATGCCGACAATTGTATTTCTTCAATCTTCTTAAATGAAGGATTACAAGAAATCGGAGCTTATGCTTTCTATCAAAACGAATTAATGACTAATATCGTTTTCCCAAGTACGCTTAGAAAAATCGGCGATAGCGCCTTTAGTTTCATTACGGCTCAAGGTGTTATTACTCAAGTTACCTTCAATGATGGTCTTGAATATATTGGTGATAGTGCCTTCGTTGGACAATACTTCAAAGATACCTTTACCTTACCATCAACTGTCCAACATATCGGTAGTTATGCTTTCGCAAATTGTACTGCAATAAAGAAATTTGTCCTTCCGCGCAACCTTGAATATTTAGGTGAAAATGTCTTTAGCGCCGCTTGGGGACTTCTTGAAATCGACGTTGAAAGTGGCAATACTCATTTCAAAGTTCAAGACAATATGTTATTCGATTACGATATGTCGAAAGTTCTCTTATGTCCTTCCGGACAACGCGATCCAGTTGTGATTCCTGATAGCGTTACTGAAATCGGAGACTTCGCTTTCTTCTATTGCGACGATCTTGTCGATTACACTTTACCGACAAATCTTCAAAGAATCGGTAAACGTGCCTTCGCATTCTCAGGAATAAAGGAAATTGACATTCCTAATTCGGTTACAGAACTCGGTGAAGAAGCTTTCGCTTCCTGCTACGATTTAGAAAGGGTCACTTTCGGTTCTGGTTTAAGTACTATTCCGGTCTATGCTTTTGATCAATGCTATCATTTGACTACTGTCGATATTCCGGGTAATATCCTAACTATTGAAGAAAATGCTTTCTGGGGTTGTTCTGGTTTAACTTCAGTTACCTTCAATGAAGGATTAAAAGAAATTCAAGATAGTGCCTTTTATTTCTCAAATAGCGCCGGTGGTGGCGACGACGATTATGGATATAGTTATGATTCAGGCAATACTCCTGGACTCAAAACAGTCACATTCCCGAACTCGCTTGAAACTCTCGGAAGAAATGTTTTTGCTAATCATACCGCGTTAACCTCAGTTACTTTTGGTACCGGCTTACAAAATGTGAGCACTGAAGCTTTCTCTTCTACCGGATTAGTGGTAATTAACGTTCCAGAGGGAAACAATTACTTCTCATATTCCAATAATATTTTATACAATAAAAATAAAACTGAAATTTACTTAGGCTTAGATACTTTAACCGGTACCTTGACCATACCTAATTCAGTTACCAAGATCGGTGATTATGCGTTCTATCACTTAAATAACATCACCGGTATTGTCTTATCGGATCACCTTGAAGAAATCGGATCAGGAGCCTTTGCTTACACTAAAGCTCAATCAATTTCCTTCCCGGCTTCATTAAGACTTATTAAAGATGGTGCTTTCTATATGGGTTCATTGAAGAGCGTTACCTTCGAAGAGGGCGTTCAAGAAATTCAAGACAGTGCCTTTGTAATGAACGATATGACCACTCTTGTTTTACCGAATAGTTTACAAACGATCGGTCCTGATGCTTTCAATTGGTGCTCAAGCTTATTAACCGTCACTTTCGGTACCGGCTTAAAGACCATTGAAGAACGTGCTTTCTCTGAATGTAGACAATTGCTCGGTTCTAGTGTCAGCGATGAAGGACAAGCTGAAGCTTTAGTCTTACCAAGTGGATTAGAAACTCTTGGCGATGGCGTCTTCGCCGCGACGAAAGTTGCAGACTTTGCTTTTGCGGAAGATAATGCTAACTTCAAAGTTGTCAATGGTATGATCTTAGATCAAGAAGAAAAAGTCGTTTACGCTTACGCAAGCGGCAACGCTCAAACTTCTTTGGAACTTCCAAGTACTGTTACTGAAATTAGACCATATGCGTTTGCAGCTGGCCTTGTCACCAATCTTACTTCGTTAAAGCTTTCTGAAAATCTTGAAAAAATCGGACAACAAGCATTCGCTAACTGCGTTAAGATCGGTTCAATCGTGATTCCAATGAGCGTCACTACCATCGAAAGAAGAATTTTCGCTAACTGGGGTGCCAATCAATTGGTTTACTTCGAATGTAGTGAAGATTACGCTTTAGCAAACTTCGATCCTGATTATCTCGGCAGCTTACACAATTCTGCTCGAGAAAAAGTTGTTTACGACTATCATGCCGCGGAGTAATTATGAACAAAAAAGTTTTATCAGTTTTAGTTCTTAGTTTGCTATTGTGCGCCGGATGTCAAGGTAGAAGCGATGATGTTTCTAATGAATCTTCTAGCTCTGTATCGCAATTAGGCGGAAAAGTTACATTCTATCTTAATTACGATGAAAATGATGACGAAGTTTATCTTACTAAAACGCTTTCCGCGACCGATACTTTAAAAACTCCAGTACGTCCAATCCGTAAAGATTATGTCTTTGCGGGCTGGAGTACTGCTCGAAGTGGTACAGTTTTATATGACGGATTTGATTCAACTATCAGCGGTGATTTATCGCTATACGCGATTTGGACTGACTATGCGTCTATGGATGATCTTACCAAAGTCACTAGATTTTTAGAAAAAATCAAATCTTTAGAAGGTACAGTTAGTGAGACATTTCAATCAGAAAGCGGTACTTTGATGTACTATATGCCATTACAATATGGCGGCCAATATCGCGATGAAATGGAGTATCATCGTTACGACGACATCATGGTTCAAAACTATTTTTACTACAACCAAGATGTAAGACAACAATATGGTGAACGTCAATTCTTCGTTCAAGATAACAAAGCCTACGATCTTTATAAAGATTTGGAAAACTCGGCCGACAATAAAGCGTCGTATCAAAATTTATCGCAAAACTTTTCGTTAGATAATTGGCTCGACATCGGTTTTTCAAGCATACATTTATATTATCTGTATGCCCTTCAAAAACAGTTAGTGCAACAAACTTACGATCAAATCAACTATGAATTGAACTTCAATTATGATGAAGTAGATGAATATTCTAATTCTTATTCTTTCTCATATTCGTATTATACTCTTAGCAACTCAAGTGGAATTATCTCTGAAGAAGAACATATTTATACAATTACGATTGCCTTCTTAAATCGTAAAATTGTACGTTCCGTTGCCGAAGGTTATAGTTGGACCGCTATCGGCGGAGATCTTGCAACTGAAGATGAATTCATTTGGGATTGTAAATACACCCAAGCAGACTCGATTGGTGAGTTTGAAGGAGAACGTTTCAATCCTAGTGATTTCAATTTCAGCAGTCTATAAAATATAAAAAAATCATAACGAAGTTAAAAAGGATGTTGAAAAACTCTTTGAAAATAGAGTGATATTCAACATCCTTTTAAAATGAAACATTTATAATTTTTATTAATCAATGTTACGATTATTTTAACTGTGAGTCTAATAGCAAATTTAAATATTCAGATTTTGATGTCATACTTGTAGATGATTGCTAAGCTTAAGAAAGAATCTATAATAGAAAACGATAGGAGGTGCAAAAATGTGGATTTTAATGGCTGTCGGCTCGGCGTTTTTTGCGGGTCTTACCGCAATACTTTCAAAATGCGGCGTGAGAAAATGTAATTCTGATGTGGCAACCGCAATCCGCACTTCTGTCGTCCTCGTCTTCGCTTGGATCATAGTTTTCATCACGGGAGTACAAAGCGAAATCGCAAAAATTAATACGAAATCCCTCGTTTTTTTAATCCTATCGGGAGGTGCAACAGGCGCATCGTGGATTTGTTATTTTAAAGCATTATCTCTAGGGGAAGTGTCAAAAGTTGCTGCTGTCGATAAATCAAGTGTCGTTTTCTCTGTTTTACTTGCCATTGCTTTGTTTCCTGACGAAAGAAATTTATGGTGGATAAAATTATTGTGTATTTTAGGAATCGGTAGTGGAACATTTTTGATGACGGACATTAAGCGTGGAGAGTCAAAGAGTAAATTCTTATGGCTGTTTTTTGCCGCGCTCTCTGCTTTGTTTGCAGCGGCTACTTCTATTCTTGCAAAAATCGGTATAGAAAACGTCGATTCTAATCTTGCGACTGCGATTCGTACTATCGTCGTATTTTTGATGGCGTGGATTATCGTCTTTTGCAGAAAAGAGAGCAAATTTGTAAAAAAAGTGGACGGTAAAGAAACGATATTCTTAATTCTTTCGGGATTAGCGACGGGTGGATCTTGGCTTTGCTATTATTATGCAATTCGCTTCGGACAAGTGAGCATCGTTGTTCCCATTGATAAGCTAAGCGTTTTGATTACGGTTTGTTTTTCACTTGTCGTTTTCAAAGAAAAGTTATCTATCAAAGCATGGATCGGTTTAGCGCTTATCACTAGCGGAGCAATTATAATGGCGATTTTGAAATAAGAAATAGACATAAGAGGATAAATTTATTTGTAGAATTAAAAAGAGCGTTTATTAA
>CANQWG010000037.1 GCA_947627505.1 uncultured Bacilli bacterium
AAAAAAGAGTTTTTTTAATCTTATTCTTTTTCCTTATTTAGCGCCTCATTTTAGGGTTTGCTACCAAAGTCAGGTATCATAAAAAATCTATGAATTTTTATCTTTATAATACGTATTGTAAAAAACAGGAGACGCTCTTTATTCAAATCTTTTAACGGTAAGGGTGATTGGAAGATTACCATTTTTAACTCGAAGTTCATCAATAAAATTTTTTTGATCGGCGTCTTTTTTCATTTTTATGGTGTATGTAAGTTCAAACATCGTTCCAAAATCGGTAGTGCGCACTTTTTTAAGGCGGTACTCAAGGCAATATAATTTGATGGTTTCATCAAAAAGATTTTCATAATTGATATCTTCGGGAATTACGATTTTCAAATTCATAATTCGTAATGATGGTGCCCCGAACTTTGAAAAATACAAGGCAATTAAAATTAAGATAATGAAAATGGTAAAAAGTACCGCATATCCGATATAACCTAAACCATTAGCTAATCCGATGGCCACACAAATAAAAATATATGTAATATCAATCGTATCTTTCGGTTCGCTTCTAAATCTTGTCAAAGCAAAAATTCCGGCAAGAGAAAAAGCCCGCGCGGTATTATTGCCTACGAGCATAATAATCATGGCGACAATCACCGGAAGAATGATAAGGGTTAACGGAAAATCAACAGCATAACCATCTTTTCGTTTAATCAATAGATAAGCTCCTGAAAGAACAAGTCCTAAAAGAGCAGAAGCGATAATCACGATAAAAATCGTTAAGACATCGAGATTTTGTTTTAAAATCGAATCGAATATATTATCGGGCATGTTGTAGTTCTCCTTTCGTTACACGCATTTCATAATCGGTACCATATTTTGAAAAAGAATGAGGATAAATTTTGAGCTCCGAAAGAGCTTTTGAAAACCATAATGGAACAGCGCCGATTATTTTTATTTCCATAATGCAATAATCATCTTTGATTAAAGATAATTCGCCATCCGCAGAATCAAAGTCGAGATTTTGACGCCTTCCGATGATATTCTCATCGAAAGTGATTCTAAATTCTTCATCGTCTTTTGCAAAAAAAGCTAACCGCTCGTATGAAATATAACAAATTGGTTTCACTTTGTAAAGGCTTACAAAATATGTAATCTCGTCAATAATCTGATTGTCAATATATGAATTTCGGATTGGTTTTTGATAATTGTTAATTAAATCGTCAAGTTCTTGCTTAGTGAGTTTAATGCGCCTTTTAGCGACAATTTTATCGATTTTTCGTTTTATTTCTAAAAAATATTGATCCTTATTATCACCATATTCGCCATATTTTCGTACTCTTAATTTAGCTTTATAATTAGGTTTTAAAACCGAGTGGTGAATAAGGTAATTGTCGTCGGTATCATAATAAATGTTTCGCACCAGATAACGTGCACCATTTTTACAATGCTTGTCTTCATACATATAAGGTTTGATTATTTCAATCAAACGATCCCTGGTTTCTTTGGAAATATAGTATTTTTTTTCATATCTTTTAAATGAGCGCTTCATATTATATCTCCTACCTTTATAATTAAATTAATGGTTAAAGTATTAAAAATTCAATCATTTTATAAGAAAACGCAAAAAAATATTAAAAAATTTATCTAAAATATTTTTTAAATAACTAATTATTGTCGTTTTATTAACTGATATGATGATACAATTTACATAATTTAATAGTGAGGTTAGAAAAAGTGTTTCAAACATACAAATTAAAGTGGATTAGAATGCCACATAATTACTGCATCGATAAAAATAAAATTGAAATTATCACGGAACCATATACGGATTTATGGCAAAGAACTTATTACCATTTCCGCAACGATAATGCACCATTATTACAGATGAAAACCGCAGAGAAGTTTTTTTCTTTTGTAGTGAAGACGGAGTTCGATAGTAAACATCGTTTCGATCAATGTGGCATAGTGGTTTATCTCGATAGTGAAAATTGGCTTAAGGCTTCAATAGAATATGAAAATGAAACATATCAACATTTAGGGAGTGTCGTCACTAATAATGGATATTCAGATTGGTCTACGACTGAAATTGATGCTTCTGTTAAGACGATGTGGTATCGCTTAAGTCGTCGTGAAATGGATTTTTGTGTGGAGTGTTCACTTGATGGCACAAATTTTCATCAAATGAGAATTTGTCATCTATTTAAGGCTAAGGAAGAAATTCAATTTGGAATTTATGCTTGTAGTCCGGAAAAATCATCATTTAAAGCGGTATTCACGGAAATGGAACTTATGGACTGCAAATGGCAATCACACGATGGTCAAAAGCCGGATTCAGATTAATATTTTTAATTTCATAAATACCATTTAATATTAAGGATTATCAATAGTTAAATAAAGTTAAGTTATTGTAAAAAAATAATGAAATCGCTTTCAAAAAAGGCAATGTAATGCTATTATTGTCAATAGGAGGTTTTTTGCATGAAAAAACATTTCAAAATACTTACCGTTTTCATTGCGCTTGTTGCAATACTGGTACTTCCGCACACGTCTGTGGCGAAAGCCGAGGAAAGCACAACTGAAAAGGTAAGAATTCATTATTGCCGAGACGATGCCAATTATAAAGATTGGAATATTTGGATTTGGCAATATGAACCAAAAAGTGCAGAGGGTGAGCAATACGACTTTTTAAAAACCAGCGATGGCTCTTTAGCTACCGATGATTACGGTGTCTACCTCGATGTTGACCTTGTATCTGATCCTATCTTAAAAGGTTCAACAACACTCGGATTTATTATCCGTTACAAAGATTGGACATCCGGGATACGAGACATCGCTGACGATCGTTTTATTGAAATCCCGGCAACTGCAGAAGGTGGACTTTACGAAGTCTATATTTACCAAGGCTTTACTCAAGTTTACAAAACAGCGGATGAAGCGAAAAACGATAAAATTAAAACCGCATCATTTACTGATATGACAACTCTTGAAGTAAATATTCTCACTTCACAAGCCTTAACTGCAGACAAATTTAGAGTTTATGCTGATGAAATTGTAATCAATAATTATCAATTCACATACACTACAAATTTAATTAAAGCAAAGTTTGCGGAGGATATCGCACTTGAAAAATCTTATCGAATCGAAGTAGATTTCGAAAGTGGAACACGTGGATTAGCGGTTGATAGTTCACGACTTTACGATTATCCGCAATTCTACAATAATTTCACTTATTATGGTGACGATTTAGGCGTGACATTTTCCAAAGATCATAAAACGACAACCTTTAAATTGTGGGCGCCGCTTTCTTCAAAAGTAGTCTTAAATCTATATAATAATGGAACTCCTTCATCATATCGACAAGATGGTATCATTGTTTCATCGACACCTTCTCATCGTTATGTGATGCATAAAGAGCAACAAGGTGTTTGGTCACATACCGAATACACTAATCTACACGGAGTTTATTACACCTACACCGTTTATAACGGCAGCCGTTCCAATGAGGTTATTGATCCATATGCAAAAGGCTGTGGTATCAATGGCGAACGTGGTTTAGTTGTCGACTTTGATAAAATCAATGAAGAAATCGGATTTGAAATCGGTAAACGTCCTAATGTGATTAAAAATGCTACCGATGCGATTATTTACGAAACCCATGTGCGTGATTTAACAATCGATCCTTCGTGGGGTGGCAGTAAGGAAAATGCCGGTAAATATTTAGGAGTCATCGAAAAGGGTACTAGTTATAGTGCTAACGGAAGAAGTGTTACTACCGGTTTTGATCATTTAAAAGAATTAGGTATAACTCATATTCAATTAATGCCGATTTACGATATCTCATCTGTGGATGAATCCCTTGAACAACCTAATTACAACTGGGGTTACGATCCACTTAACTACAATTGTTTAGAGGGTTCCTATTCTTCTAATCCTTATGATGGTTTAGTGAGAATTAAAGAATTCAAACAAATGATGATGGGATTGACGGATGCCGGAATTGCAGTCAATATGGACGTCGTGTTTAATCATACAGCGAGAACTTCAAATTCCAATTTTAATTTGATTGTTCCAAATTACTATCATCGAACCAATGCTGATGGAGCATTCTTAAATGGCTCTGGCTGTGGCAATGAAGTTGCTTCACAACGTCCGATGGTTAGAAAATTTATCGCTGATTCAACTAAGTTCTGGTTTAATGAATATAATTTATCGGGATTTAGATTTGACCTTATGGCCTTACTTGATACAACCACTATGGAAACTGTTTATAAGCAATGCCAAGAAATCTATCCGCAAGCGATGGTTTATGGTGAACCTTGGGGTGGATATGGAGCTACTTATGACGGATACGTTTCAACTAATCAAAATACGTTAAAAACTATTGATGGAGTCGGTGGTTTCAACGATCAAATAAGAGATGCCGTTAAAGGTGAAAATAACGATACTAGCACTGGATTCGTCCAAAATAATGTCTCCAATGTTTGGAAGATTGTAAATGGTATCAAAGGAACGTTCAATGGTTCGAGTGTCGATCCGACTAGAGTTGTCAATTATGTCGCTTGTCACGATAACTTGACTTTACACGATAAGATTGCGACTTCCCCTCGTACCACAAATGACGTGACAATCAAACTTCGCAACAACCAAGCTGATTCGATTATCATGTTGTCAGAAGGTATTCCGTTTATGCTTGCTGGACAAGATTTCTTACGAAGCAAACCCAAAGATCCCAATTCATCTTATGGTGAAATCAATAGTGCCGGTTACGATCACAATTCATATCGTTCCACTGATTATACAAATTCATTAAAATGGGATCAAAAGTTAAAATATAGCGATGTCTTCAAATATTATAAAGATTTGATTACTTTGCGTAAAACTTATCCGGGATTTAGAATCGCGACTAGCGCAGGAGTATCTGGCGCTTTGACGATTGTGAGTGGAGAAGGTTCCACGATTGGATATAAAATCAATTATAACAATCAAGAACTCTACGTCATTCACTCGGCAAGTGGATCTAATTACTCATTAGGTGGCACCTATAAAGTAATCTTTAACAAATCCGGTTTGGTGACAAACGGACAATCAAGCACTGCGTATAGTGTAGCCGCTAACGAATCGGTCGTTCTCATAAAGGCTTAAGGAGGAAAAGAAGATGAATAAAAAATTATTAAGTATCTGTAGCGTCCTCCTATTAAGTTTAACTTTGGCTGGATGTGGAAATAATGATTCACCGGTAGAAGAGACTTCATCTAATGTATCTAGCAGTGCTACATCATCGACTCCTGGTGAAACAAGCGTCGTAATCCCAGAAGGAATGGTCGCTGTAAGATTTAGTTACAATTTTGAAAATGATAAGACTTATTTAGTAGTTCCTGCCACACCAGGCACGAAGGTGTCTTCGCCAAGTACGCCTCGAAGAATGGGCTACGTATTCAGCAGATGGTATGAAGATCCTTACTGTATGAAAGCGTTTGACTTTGATAACGCGGTCGTACCGAATGAAGGTCTAAATATCTATGCAGGATGGACGGCATATGCAGCTGATCCTTTAGGAGAAGAGGCAGAAGAAGATCCGTATGTTGCTAAAACTTATCAAATTACTTATAAGTCTGGAATTGGATTTAGTTACATTAATCCCGATGGAACTTTAATAAAATCCGCTGATGATGGTGATGAAATCAAATTCAAATTAGCTATTGGAAATAACTATGAAGGAACTCCGGAAGTTAAAGCTAATGGAACGGTAGTGCAAATGCAAAATGATTTGTATTCCTACATTGTTCATAGTAATACGACTTTTGAAGTTTCAGGTCTCACTGAAAAAGAGGTGGAAATCGGAAAATCCGGATGGTATATCTGTGGAGAAGGTTCCTTATGGGGAAGCGATGGTTGGGATATTGGCGGAGGCGTATCGCTAACGATAAATCCAAACAATCCCAATGATAAAGGAATGTACCTCGGCATTAAATTCCAAGTTAACGATACTTTCAAAGTGACGGATGGTAGCACTTGGTTTGGATGGGAAGGCGTAAATAAAGACTCGCCGGTAATCAATAACTTTAGAGGCGTTGATGATAAATATGGTGGTGAAAACATTCAATGTGCTGTGGCTGGAACTTACGACATTTACGTTAATGAATGGGGTCAATTCTGGATTGAAGCCTCAAAATAGAAAGGTAGAAAAATATGAAAATTAATTCAAAAAAACGCCTATTTGCGGGTTTGATGCTAGCTTTAGTGGCGTTTACTAGCGCTAGTGCGATAACGGTCGCTAAATCGCAAGCAGAAGTAATCAATGCGGCCGATAAATCACCCGAAGAATATGAAGATTCAATGAGTGACTGGTCACAAAGCGGCCATCTTTATATTCACTATTTACGTGAAGCTAACACCCAAAAAGATTATGGTGAATGGATTGTTTGGGCTTGGCAAAAAGTACCACTTGATAAAGCCGGAACTGTTTATAACTGGACTCGATATGATCAAAGTGGCGCGATTGCTGACATCGATCTTTCAAATGCGAATTTCAAAGGTGCTACTAAGGTCGGATTTTTGCTGGTCTTAGATTCTTCTAGAAACAAAACTACCGGTATGTGGACAAGTGACTCCGGTGGCGATGTTTACATTGACAATATTCCGGATTTAGTTCGTGAAGATGGCTCAATTCATGTCTTCTGTACACAAGGTAATTCAGTAAATTATACTTTAACCTATACCGGTGCCGTTGCCGAAGATCCGTTTAAAAATGATAAAGGTGGCGATTACGTTTCAAAAGGCGGTGTGAATTCTTCCGCTAAAAATGCGTATCCGGTTTCCAAGACCTCCGATGCTTTCCGTAATACGGCTGGTGTCGGATATCAAATTCAAGTATCGAGCTTTGCTGACAGCAATGGTGATGGATACGGCGATATCAAAGGTATTACTTTAAAATTACCATATTTAAAAGAATTAAATGTTGACGTATTGTGGTTAACTCCGGTTCAAGAATGTGAATCATATCACGGATATGATGTCATCGATTACTACAATATTGATTCTAGATTTGGAACTAGAGCGGATTACCGTGAATTGATTTATGAAGCTCACAAATTAGGAATGAAAGTAATTATGGACTTAGTTGTCAACCATACTTCTCTTAATAATATTTGGTTTAAACGTTCTGCTAGTTTAGCGACCGGTACTGCAATCGATAATTCTGAAATCGAATATCGTAACTATTATCAATGGAGATATTCTTCTGATGGACAAACTTTAACCGGTGGAATTAAAATCAACCGCGATTCTGATGGAAATTGTATTGGACCATGGTATCAATTTGGGGTTACCAATTATTACTATTATGGTAAATTCTCAAGCTCCATGCCAGAATTGAACTACGATTACCAAGGAACCCGCGATGCGATGATCGATGTCGCTAAATATTGGCTCGGCTTTGGTTTAGACGGATTTAGAATCGATGCGGTAAAGCACGTTTATATGGCTGATGAAGTAACTAAGAGCGCTAACGATGATATAACCGCAGATTTCGATTCCGCCAAAAATGTCGATTATTCTGCAAATAAAACCAAAAATATCAATTTCTTCAGAGAATTTTCGGCACGTATTAAATCGATCAATCCCAATGCATATGTAGTTGGAGAAAACTTTGATGGTTGGGACCAAAGAATTGCCGATTACTACCAAGGTGTTGATTCTTTATTCGATTTTGCTGCTTACTATCACTTTGTTTACAACAATTTCTATGGCCATGAAAACAATGCTCAAGTGGAAGGAAATAGAATTGTACCGAATAAATACGGATATTATAACACTGCTCATGGTGGTCAAGCAATCAATGCTCCGTTTACTTCAAACCACGACGTTGAAAGAATGCTCAATCACGTTAATAATAATGTGAGTAAAGTCGGAAGTTCTTCTAGTGAAACTCATGTTGCTATCACTGCAGCGAACGCTCAAACAGCTATTAAAAAAGCCAAAATCTACGCGGCCAATCAAATCTTGATGCCTGGTCTTTCATTCATCTATTATGGTGATGAATTAGGAATGAGCGGAAATATCATTAGTAATAATAGTTCCAATGCTCCAGCAGATGCCATCGGCAAAGATTGGAATAACGATAGATGGTATCGTCAACCGATGAAATGGAGTAATCAAGAAGGAGAAGATATGGTTACTTCTTACAACTTCAGTGGATACAAGGTCACGTGGGACGATTACAATCGTAATACTTTAAAATCCGTCGCGGACCAAGAAAAAGATTCTAATTCGATGCTTTCATTCTTCAAGAAATTGACAAAATTGAAGAATGATCATGAAGCGATTATTCATGGTACGTATACTGGTTTAACCACAGATAATCAAAATGTCTTTGCGTATAGTTTAAAATACGGTAATGAAACGATTTATATTTATCACAACTATGGCTCTAGTTCCGCCAATATCCAAATGAGTGGTTCCACTGTTTTATTCGAAAATGGTGGTGCTAGCAAAGGAACTCTTCCATCATATGGAACGATTGTTTTGAAATAGGAGGATGCCAAAATGAAAAAACAAGCTTTATTAACAATAGCCTTAATGGTACTTATGGTATCGTGTGGCGGTGGCGGAGGTGAAGAACCTACATCAAATAGCACTCCTTCAAACAATCATGTTTCTACTTCTAATGGTGGTTCCGAAAATTCAAATAATCCTTCAATTGGCACCGTAGAAAATACTGTGTATCTTAATTTAACTGAATATGGTAGATTCAATGGTAAAGCCGGTGATGACATCGCTGATATGAAACTTGAATATGGCTATGCTTATACTGCCTTAGTCGGAAGTGCCTTACCAGGTGCGGATGTCATTACCAATAGTTTAGGCAATAAATTTCTTGGTTGGATTATGCCATCTACTAGCGGTGGCAGTTTACGAGTAGTCGATGTTGTTCCAGCCAATGAAAATGTTATTTTACAAGCATGGTTTGATGAAAACGGAAATGGTGGTAATACTTCCTCATCTTCCTCTTCATCCTCATCTTCAAGCGGCGGTGACATCGATACTCCTTCGGGTCAATATTTAGCCGAAAGTAAAGATAGTACGACGAAATATTATCTTACCAAAGGTTTCTCCACTATTTTGAATGTTGATGAATGGAGTGTCACCGCGACATTAGAAGCGGGATATGAATTTATGTTCTTCTCCACTGAAACGATTGATGCGACATGGGGTTACACTTCAGATGTCTACCCGACTACAAAATCCAATAAGGCTGATGGTATCGGATATACCCTTTCTGCCGATGTCCAAAACGGCAATTATACCGACAATTATTTAGAAGCGCTTAATACTGATGAACACGGCGATTCAGTAGATGATAAAGGTAATAAAAACGGCACATATTGGAAATATACTTCAAGCCCACTTGGAAAAATCAGAGTTAAAGAATCGGGTAATTATACTATCTACATCAACATATGGGATAAAGGTGGCTGGTTACAAATTTACGCTACTAAAAATAGTTAAATAATTCAAAATAAAAAGACTTAGAAATATTTAATATCTCATTGAGATTAAAACTCTAAGTCTTTTTTATTTTATTTTTATAATTAAAGAATTTTTAGCTTTGATTTTTCCTTCAAAAAAAACTCCATTAATTAAGTCGTATCCATG
The DNA here is from genome assembly GCA_947627505.1 of uncultured Bacilli bacterium. GTDB lineage: Bacteria > Bacillota_I > Bacilli_A > RFN20 > CAG-449 > CANQAG01. The sequence continues at coordinate 9,640 of CANQWG010000037.1, forward strand.
TGATAAATTTTCATTATAAAAATCATTATCCGAAGCATTTAAGATGATTAGTAGTTCTTCGAATTCGTTTCTTTTTACGTAGGCACAAACATTGTCGCTGTCACTTGAAAAGGACATCGTGATTTCGCCATTATAAAGAGCGGGATGATTTTTTCTTAAATTAATTAAAGTTTTATAAAAAGTTTTTATTGTTTGATTTTGTTTAGCAAAATCCCAAATCATGCCACGTCGGCAATCAGGATCATTGTCACCGCTCATTCCAATCTCATCGCCATAATAGATCATCGGCATACCATTTAAAGTAAATTGAACGGTTAAAGCGATTTTAAAGAGATTTAAATCTTCGTTAACAGTGTGTAAAAAACGTTCGGTATCATGGGAATCGATTAAATTTGTCATCGCATTGTAGGCAAATGGATGCAATTTTCCTCGAAGTGAAGCCAGATTATTTAAGAAGTCAGAGGCCGTTATGGTTTTTTTCCCAAGCCATTCTAATAAACTGGATCTTAAAAGATAATTCATGACAGTGTCAAATTGATCCCCAGTTAACCATTCGCTAGCATCATACCAAACTTCGCCCATAATCAAAGCTTCACTATTGATTTTTTTGACGTGTTTACGAAAAAGTCGCCAAAATTCGTGAGGAATTTCATCGGCAACATCAAGTCGCCATCCGTCAATTTTAAATTCTTTCATATAAAAATCGACGACTTTAAAAATGTAATTGCGGACTTCTTCATTTTCGGTATTTAACTTAGGCATGCTTCCGACATAGGCAAAAGAGAGATAATTCGGTTTTTGAGTGTAATTTTGCGGTATTTGAAGCGGAAAAGAAAGGGGATAATACCAGTCTTTATAACGTGAATGTTCTTGATTAATCAAAAGATCTTTAAAGGCAAAAAAATCGAGACTTGTATGATTAAATACGGCATCTAATAGTACTTTAATATTGCGTTTATGTGCTTCCTCAATCAATAAATGCAAAGCTTCAAAATCCCCGAATTGCGGATCGACGCGTAGATAATCTATGGTATCGTATTTATGAAAGGAAGAAGATAAAAAAATCGGATTCAAGTATATTGCGGTAATTCCCAAATCTTGCAAATAATCCAATTTTTTGATGATGCCTTTTAAATTACCGCCGCGTAAGAAGGTATCGTGCAGAGGAGATTGATTCCAAAAGTCATCATAATGATCATCGTCTTTAGCAAATCGATCGGGAAATATTTGATAAAAAATTGCTTTGTTGGCCCATGAGGGAATTTGAAAGATTTCATGTTCATGAACTTTGATGATACAATCAAACATCAAATCGATTGTTTGAATCGGCTCTTTAAAAAATCGATAATTGCCATAGTATATTGTTTCATCTTGATCTTCAAGACGGAAATAATAACGTACCGCAATCATTTTTAAATCGAGAATTACCTCAAAATAATCAAATAGTTCATCGCTTGCAACTCTTTCCATCGCTTTTTCATTTACTATAATCTCATTAGAGCGATGATACTGAACCATGTATTTATCGACATAAATAATGGCGACGTGTTTTAGATTGTTCTTTTTGGCACGCAAGCGAAAAATAAACTTTGTAGGTGCTAAAGCAAAGACAAAATTTTTATTCATATTATGAATGATGCCGGTTTTTTCAATCATAATAGTTCTCCTAGTTTTTAACAATCACATCATATCATAATTACAATTTAAAACAAACGGCTCTTTGGATAGGATTTTAAGTTTTTGTTTATACTATTAGCGAGGTGATACTATGAATGAACAAGATCGTAGCTTTCAAAATTTGATTATCGCAATGAAAGAATTAGGTATTGAAGGAGATCCCTATGAAATCGCTGACGAATACGGAATTTTCGATGATGAAAGAAAACTTTCACACGAAAACTATGAAGTCACTTACACCAAAGTTCCGTATATTCGTTCGATGAGTGTCGATGAGATGAAAAAAATACTTAAAGATTATAAGAAAAGATAAAAGCCCAAAAAGGGCTTTTTTTATTAACTAGGAAATTGTATTTTAATGAAAAAGACAAAAAAGGACACAAAGATGAGTTGCAAATATAAAAAATATTA
>CANQWG010000038.1 GCA_947627505.1 uncultured Bacilli bacterium
GGTTCACTACACTTGGCGATAACTACCCGTGGTTGGCTTTATTTCCAACTAGACTAATATCATGCCCGACACACATTCATAAAGGCTTAGAGAAAGAGATTCTCTAAGCCTTTTTAATTAGTAAATTGACTAGTTAAAACTAAGCAATTGTAATGTAAGCACTATAGTCAGACCATTCAGAATCTAAGGTCGTAGCTCCATCTCCTTTAGCGCGAACTCTAACGGCATATTCTCCGCTTCCTAATTCAGTGAAATCAATCACTCCGCCATTGCCGATCTCCGAAATTGTCTTTAAAACAGATTTTTCTTGATTGACGATTTCAACTTCAAATGTATTTGCACCGGCGACAGGAGCAAACGCCACAACATATTTATTTGGTTGGTCAGGAAGTGGATTTAAAACTAAGCCAACTGGAGTATCGAATTTTGTTGCTGTTTTAGGCTCACTCCATTGAGGATTTTTAATTTTTAAAGTCACTTCTTGACTCAATGCATATTCGGAACTTACGACTAATTTGAAAGACGCATTATAGGAAGGACCTTCCGTATATTCCACTTCAATATCATTTTCTCCAACTTGAAGCGTTTTTTCAACACCGTTAATTGTTACATTACCAGCAAAACTTGAATCTAATTTGAAACTTAATGCGTAACGTGTGCCTTCCGTTAAAGTAGTATTTTTATAAAAAACTTGGAATCCATAAGTACTACTTGGTCCTGTAGCTTGGAATTTAAATGTTGCAGTATCATTTAAAACCGAGGCTTCATTAACTGTAACATATGAGGCTTCTTGAATATTCCAATATGAATAAGTATTCAAAAGCAATAAATCTTTATTTGGAAGATAATCCATGCCTTCGACACCGAAATGAATATCTTCCTGTTCAGTTGGAGCTTGGAAAGTAATATCACCAACATTAGCGAATCCTTGTCCCATTTTCCAATCAGAATCAACTGAATCTTCACCATTACCTTTAGCGCGAACCTTAACTTTGTAGGCTCCATCTTCTAAATTAGAGAAATCAACAGTTTCGCCCGGAGCTGAAATGCTAACTGGATCACCGACCGGCTCATTATTTTTGCCATCTAAAATTTGAACATCATAGCCATTAGCGTCTTGTACTGGAGCAAAAGCCACAATGTAATGATCTGTGGCATAATTCAAAACGACTCCTTCTGGAGCGGCGAGTTTTGAAGGAGCCAAGCTCCAATTGAGTTCACTAATAACAAAACTTCCATTTTCAATCATTGTAACGGGGTCAGTTGTACCATTTATAAGATGCAACGATCCATTGTTACCACCTTTTTCGGTATAAGTCACCGCGATGTCATTGTCACCTTCTTCGATATCGAAAACTTGCTCATTAACACGAATTTTTCCGGTAACCGATGAATTTAATTTAAAGGTTAAATTGTATGATTTACCAGCAGTTAATGAAGTATTCTTGTAGAATAATTGCATACTATATCCGCTTGGTTCCGCGTGTGATGTTGAAGACCAAGTGACATAGTAAACACCTGCTTGTTCATAAGCTTTTTCCATCGTGACATAGGAGCAAATCCAGCCCTGATCATTCCAATAAGACATTTGATCATCCGGTAATGGATTATCAACATCATCGCCTTGTTCCGCAAATACCATCTGATTCTTTTTAGCATCTTGTTCAAGAACGGTAATGGTCTTAGTAGCAAATTTTGTATTGTCTTCAACAGAAGTCGCTTTAATAACTACTTCTCCTGGAGCAACACCGGTGACACTACCAGTAGCAGAAACTGTAGCGGTCGTTGCTGGCTCACTTGTCCAAGTAACACCTTGTGTAGATCCTTCAACATTCGCGGTCAATTGAATTGATTCACCAACTTTAACTGAATCATCACCGGAAATCGTAACACTAATCTCTATGGTAATTGATTCAGAAATAGAAGAATCTTGATTTTCACTAGTGGTGTCTCCTTCAGTACTATTTTCGCTAGAAGTCGTTTCTTCTCCAACGGAAGATTCTACTTGACTGTCACTTTCACTACTAGTGGCTTGCGAATGTGATTCGCTTGTTTCTTCATGAGAAGAATTTGAAGATGTGCTTCCGGTTTCGTTATTACAACCTGTTAAGGCTACTCCCGCAAGCATCGTAACTGCTAATATCGAAAGCAGTTTTTTGTTTTTCATGTTTTACCTCCATTAAAACGGAAATCGATTTCCGTTCTAAAATAATAATATCCCTTAGTAAAAAAATTGTCAATAAAATAATGTAAGCGATTACATGGCGCCGAGTTAATCTTAATATGTTTATATTCTTCAATAAAAGTATGCAAAAAAATTTATTGTTTTCAAAGTTAAAACAAAGACAATAATTTTTTCAAAATTCACCTTATTATTTCATTAACATTAATCACTAGTAATATTTACATGCCGATTTAAGATATCCAATCCTACAGCAAGCATGGCATACTGATGTTTAATATTCTCTCCATGTAAAGGAATCATTGACAAAAATAATAAAGATTCAATAATCTCAATATTTCTTTGTTGATTGCCAATTAAATCTTGCAACTCTTCTTTCATTAATTCAAACAACGAGAAATCAAATTTATCGAAAATTTTATAGTTTATTGTATTATCTTGTTTCTCTACTTCAAAAAGATCTTTAATAATGTAATCATATTTACCATCCACACTATGAAATAATTTTGCTATTTCATAACGTTGATCGCCATAGATGTCAAATTCTCCAAATTTTCCTCTTGGATCGATTAATTTGATAAAATTCAATTTTTCGTCGATTAAAACATTTGCAAAACACATATCCCCATGTATTATGCAAAATTTTTGTACATCCAAAAGTTCTTTTTTTATAACAACTTCTAAAAGAGCCATAATTTTATTTAAGTTTTTATATTTTTTACCATTGACCATAATTGGTGAATCAAACATAGAAGAAAAATTATTATTGTTTTTCAATTTACCTAATCTTTCAACAGTTTTTGTATAATATATTTCATATAAAGATTTTTTTATTTTGTCATCTTTAATTTCATATTTAGCAAAATCGTTAAGCACAAATTTTATTTTGCTAAAAATCCTTTTCCATTCTTCTCTACCGATATTTCCATAAAGATAAAGTTCCAATAAAGTTGGATAAGAATAAAATTCCATTTCAACATACAAATTGTCATAATCAACACATGAATCGAAAATCCTAGGACTAACATACTTCAACTTATTAGGTAATTTTAAATACCATTCAATTTCACCTTTGAATTTACTTTTATCATCTGAAGTTTTCCTTAAAATTCCCCGATTTCTATCAAATGACATGTGATTAAACTCTCTAGCCTTTATTGAAATTTGAGAATTAAAATAATCATCAGGATGACCTAAATCAAGCCAATGTTGAGCTTCAACAAATTCAAACGGATGAGAATTCGAATAAAGTTTCAACGCTTCAAACAAAGTGGTGTTTGAATCACAAGGTTGATATCTTAAATTCTTCAAAAAATCAAGCGGATGTGATATGGAAATCACACCGACAAATAATTTACTATTTGATAAATTGAAATTAGCTTCTTTTCTATCGAGAATCGAGGTAATTATACCTTCGGTGTGAGTAAAATACGTCCATTTTTTACTTATTTCTCCACCGGAAATACAAACAATTGAATTTGTAGGAATATTTTCATTATCTATTAAAGTATCCGCAAAATTGATAACAATTTGATCTTCGTTTGTAATTTTTAAATATTCAAGAGTTTCTTTTATAGTATTGCCTAAGTCCTTTAAAACTTTTAACTTATATAAACTTATATTTTTATATTTATTTATTGTCAAATATCTTTGCAAAGCATCAAATTCTTCATAACCGGTAACAACTATATTATCGTTAACACTATAATTGTTCGCGATATGTTGCAATATCGTATGACCATTTATAGGATAAAGTGCCATTGGAAGTTTTCCATAATTCGGCAAATCATTAGGAGCACATTTGGCACTAGGTATTAAAATATATTTCATATTTATTTTCCTCATTTAATTATTATCTTCTAAGAAATTCTGTAATTCTTCTGGGGTTCCTAAAACATGAACTTTGTTTTTGTCCACTATCGAATAAGTTACTTTAAGCCCTTTATCTAACATCATTTTAAACATTGGAGCAATATATTTTTCTTTGTTTAAATTTTTAGATTCATACATTTCCGTATAAATATCTTTGAAAAGTTTTGCACTTTTAAAATAATAGGCTCCTATAGAGCAATTATCTGAAATTCTAACTTTTTCAACAACATCAATAACTTCTCCGTTTTTTTCTTTAACAAATGACCAGTGAGTTCCTTCGGCATGAAAGCAAGGAATAGAACCATCTTCTTTTAAATCGTCAAGTAACAAATTGTAAGGTTCAATATATGTGTCGATATTATAAATTAAAATAGATTCATCATCATTACATTTTTCAACGCCTAATTTGGCAGTTGTAGCTTGACCATCGGTTAAATAGTTAATCTCAATTATTTCAAGATTATTTATTCCTAATGTCTGCATTTTTTTTGTTATAAATTCTTTAGAATGATCCTCTTCACGCACTATGAAAATATATTTATTAACAGCTTTATTATAATCCAACAATGAATCCATAGACCATTCAAATAATGTTTTTCCTTTTGCTTCAATCATATATTTAGGACAATTATATCCAGCTTTTTTAAATCTAGAACCCATGCCAGCCATTGTGATAATAATATTCATTATTTAAGGTCCTTTCTACTATTACTGCATATTAGTTCCAATTGCTCAAAATCATATTTTAAAAATTCATCAGGACGCACGCTTCGATCATCAACATAAAATCCATGATGTCCAGGCCAAGGCTTTCCAAATAATATTTCATCATAAGGGACATCCCATTTATCTAACCATTTATTTAATACTATTGCAGTATCTTTGTTAATCAATCCCAAATTGCCATTATATGTATTCATGTTTCTTGAAGAAAACAATATTATTTTAACTCCACTTTCATGATAGGCTCTAAGTTTTTCGACCATTTCTTTATAAGGTTTTAAGTCTTCATACTTTTCATATTTACTTTTAATAGGGCACAAAGTTCCATCGATATCGACAATTAAAGAGTAATTTTTTTCCATGTTGCCTCCAAATAGAATTTATAAACTAAACATTATTACATAATGTTATCATTAAATATTAGAAATAAAAAGTATGTTAAATTAATTTTTTAATATTTAATCGTCTGTAAAAGTTAAAACAATAATCATTTATTTTTTCCAATTTATAAAAAAAACTAAGAGATTTAGAATACCTCTTAGTTTTATTGCGCTAATTAATTTTTAATTCATCTTACTCTAATTCAAACATACCAGTATACAATTGATAATATTTACCTTTTTGTTTTATCAAATCCTCGTGGTCTCCTCGTTCAATGATGCGACCATTCTCTAACACCATGATAGCATTAGAGTTTTGCACAGTCGATAATCGATGGGCAATTACTAAGACCGTTCGTCCTTCCATCAATTTATCGGTTCCTTTTTGAACTAATAATTCAGTTCGTGTATCGATTGAAGAAGTCGCTTCATCAAGAATCATCACCGGTGTGTCAGCAACAGCCGCGCGGGCAATCGACAATAATTGCCGTTGTCCTTGAGACAGATTAGCGCCATCTCCACTCAACATCGTATTAAAGCCTTCCGGAAGTCGCATGATAAAATCATAAGCATTGGCTATTTTAGCGGCTTCATATACCTCTTCATCAGTTGCGTCTAAGCGTCCGTAACGAATATTATCCATGACCGTTCCCGTAAAAAGGTTAGTGTCTTGCAAAACGATACCTAATGATCTTCTAAGATCATCTTTCTTGATTTTATTGATATTAATACCATCATATCGAATTTTTCCATCAGCAATATCATAAAAACGATTTATCAGGTTGGTAATTGTAGTTTTACCTGCGCCCGTAGCGCCGACAAAAGCAATTTTTTGACCAGGACGCGCATAAATAGAAACATCATGCAATACAAGCTTTTCCGGTACATATCCAAAATCAACGTGATCTAAAACGATATCACCTTGAAGTTTTACATATTCTAAAGTCCCATCTTTATGAGGATGCTTCCACGCATAAAATCTTGTTCTTTCATCGGTTTCTTCAAAAGTACCATCATCGTGATATTTTATATGCACTAAAGTTACATATCCATCATCAACTTCACTTTGTTCGTCAAGTAATTCAAAAACTCTTGAAGCGCCGGCAAGTCCCATAACAATAAATGTTACCTGTTGTGCAAAGTTATTGATATTGTTTGTAAACATTCTTGCCATCATTAAAAACGAAACAACAACGCCATATCCGATAGGACTAAATCCTGTAATAGTCAAATTTTGAACATTATCACTATAAATTATAAGAATACTTCCGACGATTGCTACCAAAACATAAAGGAAATTGCCGATATTACCCATAATCGGACCGACAATGTTACCATTGATATTACCTGTTGTCGCTACATCGCACAAATGGTCATTTAATTTTTCAAAATCTTTGATCGACTTTTCTTCGTGGCAGAAAACTTTAATTACTTTAAGACCATTGATCGATTCTTCAATCGAGCCTTCGACAATGCCTAACGCTCTTTGTTGCTTGACAAAGAATTTTGCTGATTTTCCTCCGATAAATTTAGTATTTAAAAACATCATTACCGAACCGAATAAAACGATTAATGTCAACCACACAGAATACGAAAGCATAATAATCAATAATGCCATAACTGTGAAAGACGTTTGAAACAAACTCGGTAAAGATTGGCTCACTAATTGACGGATAGTATCTGTATCGTTAGTATAAATAGACATGATGTCGCCATGAGCATGGGTATCAAAATATTTAATTGGCAAGGTTTCCATGTGATCGAACATTTGAATTCTAATTGAATTCATGAATTGCTGAGTGGTAATCGCCATAATATAGTTCCAAAAGAAAGATCCTAATAAACTAGCAACATAAAATCCGCCCATCAAAATTAAAAGTGTCGAAAGCGGCAGATATCCTTCTTGTGACAAAGTCCATGGATTTTGACCATTGCGGATAGCAAATTCAATTGTATCAGTAATGTTTTTTACAAAAACCGATGAAGCAAAATTTCCAATGGCCATGACCACAATACAAAACATTGAAATGATAATACGACCTTTATACTCCTTGAAAAGCATCTTAATAAGACGCATTAAAGTCCCCTTTTTAGCTTTTGGTGCATTATACTTTGCCATATTAATTGTCACCTCCGGTTCTGTTTTGAGTGTAATAAACTTCTTGATAGATTTTATTACTATTCAATAATGATTCATGTGTCCCGATTTCATCGATTTTTCCATCATTCAAAACGATGATTTGATCTGCATCTTCAATCGAGGAAATGCGCTGTGCAATTACGATTTTAGTAGTGTTTGGAATTTCGTTTTTTAATCCGATTCTAATCAATTTATCAGTCTTAGTATCTACCGCTGACGTTGAATCATCGAGAATCAAAATTTTTGGTTTCTTCAAAATCGCCCGAGCGATACATAACCGTTGTTTTTGTCCGCCGGAAACATTGGTACCACCCTGTTCGATATGAGTCTGATATCCATCGGGAAAAGAATTAATAAATTCATCCGCTTGAGCGATTTTAGCGGCTTTAACGATTTCATCTTGACTTGCGTTTAAGTCGCCCCAACGAAGATTTTCTTCGATAGTTCCAGAGAAAAGAACATTTTTCTGCAATACTACAGCGACGTTATTTCTTAAAATATCAAGATCATATTTCCTAACATCTTGACCGCCGACTAAAAGTTCGCCATCGGTGATATCATATAAACGTGAAATTAAATTTACGAGTGAGGTTTTACCCGCTCCGGTAGAACCGATAATACCGATAAATTGACCGCTTTTAATATCTATATTGATATTTTCCAATGTATTCTTCTCCGCTGTAGCTTTATATTTGAAATCGACATTTTTAAAACTTACAGATCCATCTTTTACTTCCATTAAAGGATTATCGGGATTTTTAATTGTCGGTTCTTCTTCTAAAACTTCAGCAATACGTCTAATTGATTCCAAAGACATCGTCAGCATAACGATAATCATTGAAATCATCATTAACGACATCAATATTTGGACCCCATAAGTCAATAATGATGATAATTGTCCAATTGATAAAGCGCCCCAATCAATAACCGTCGTTTCGACTTCTCCAATGATTTCAGTGTGAGTCGAAGCAGTAGTGAATATTAACTGCGCGCCAAGCGCACAAACCAAAATATTAGAAAGATGAATGGCAAAATTCATAATCGGGTTATTAAAAGCCAAAACTTTTTCGGCTTTTACAAAATCCGTAACTAATGCGTTACTGGCTGCATTAAATTTCTTTTGCTCATATTCTTCGCGAACAAATGATTTTACCACACGGATTCCCGAAATATTTTCTTGTACCGATTCATTTAGCGCATCGTATTTTTTAAACACTCTTCTAAAAATCGGCATTGCAAGTTTGATAATTAGCAATAAACCAAACACCACAATCGGAATAATGGCAATAAAAATCCACGCCATCGAACCTCCGCTTGCAAAAGCCATTACTACCGAAAAGAACAGCATTAGTGGCGCTCTAATGACAATACGAATGCACATTTGAAACGATTGTTGCGTATTAGTAACATCAGTAGTCATTCTTGTAACAAGTGAAGAATTCGAAAATTTATCGATATTTTCGAACGAGAAAGATTGTAATTTTTTATAAAGATCGGCTCTTAGATTTTTAGCAAGACCAGTAGAAGCTATCGCTGCAGTTCTTCCTCCCATTATTCCACACGCTAAAGATACCATTGCCATTATAACCAAAATGATAATATATGGCCATAAAGTGGTAAAACCGACTGAAGCATTAACCTTTTCGATTTCGTCAATGAATTTCGACATCACAAAAGGCAAAGCACATTCCATCGATGCTTCTCCAATCATAAAAAGCGGTGTTAGTAATGCCGGCACTTTATATTCTCTAACTGATTTTAAAATAAGTTTAATTTTACTGAACATTATTTTTTCTCCTCCTCTAATTTATCGATAAGGGCTTTTAATTTTTTGTTGTTAAGATCTTTTTCATTTGAAAGATTAATGAGCATTCGATCAATTAATCCTTTTAATTCCATAATTTCATTTTCCGTAAAATTCTTGAAAGTCAAATCATCGATTTGGTTAAATCTTTCGCGACTATTTATTAAAGCTTCTTTTCCTTTTTCAGTCAAAAAGATCAAATTGGCACGCCTATTCTTTTTGTCTTGTTCTTTTTTTATGAATTTTGCCTTTTCAAGTCTTGTTAAAGTTTTAGTTATTGCCACAGGTGATAGATTAAGTTCATTTGCAATTTCAATTTGTGTGCATCCGTCGTGATTCTGAAGATAAGTTAAAATCGGATATTGACCACGATAAATTCCAGTATCACAAAAAGCGTGACGGAAATAATAATGGCGAAATAAATCTATCATTTTTAAATGAAAAAGTGTGTCAGCTTTCAGTTCTTCCATTTAGTGATTTCACCTTTCTATCAGTTAATCGTTAACTAGTTAATAGTCTATATAGATTTATGTACTCAGTCAATAAAAAAATACATAAATTAAAAAGCTAATTTTCAAAAAATTCAAACACACTGAAACTTAATCAAAAAAACAAGTTTTTATAATAACGCAATTATTATAAAAACTTATTTATTAAATGTTCACTATTAATTTTTTTAAAACATTTTCGTTATATTTTAACATTAATTAATAACTATTTTTTTACCACACTATATCTTATTTTCCTTTATTTACTTCATTTAAAACGCTCAATAATTCATCTTCTGTTTTAAAAAGAGGACCATTACATAATTGATGAAAAAATAATTCACCATAAAAGAAATTAGCTTCAATTAAAACTATGTCATCATTTTCATCAATAGCAAAATCCCATGATATAATTCGCGAAAAATTAATTTTTGAATGCAATTCAATAGCTTTATTAAGTATATCTTGAAACTTTGGAACAATAATTTCATGGTAATTAACATTATTAGGTTTAGTTTCAACTTTTTTATAAATTTTTGGTTTATAAATATCTTCTTTTAATCTTCCATCTGGCTCTACTCCTACAACTAATCCTCCACTACAAGCATTATCTACTTTATGACCTTCTTCACCAAATCTAACAATGGTTGACAAACATTTAATTCCTTGTTCATTCTTGAAGGTCATTACACGCACTGTATTAATTGAAGAATTATTTAGTTTTGCCATTATTGGTGATTGTTTAAGTACTTTTTGAATAATTAAATCTCGATGGGTTCTTTCAAATTCTTCGAAATCTTTATTTATTTCGCTATAAAATTTAACACCATGTCCACCTGTAGATTCACATGAAATTTTTACAACAAATTCTTTTTCTTTAACTAACTCGTTCTTTAAATCATCCAAAGTTATTATTTTATCATTTAAATACCAAAAATTGTCGACTTTCATTGCAATAGTTTCTGGTTGTTTAACATTGTTAAAATAAAATTTATAAAAACATTTATTATCCAAGATTTTCAATTTAACCCAATTATTATAATAATAATCAACGAATCTATAAAAATAAGAATCAGGGATATATAGTTTGTTAACTTCTCCACTCATTGTGTAATATTTAATATGCTCATAGCCCTTATAATTACTATCATATTTTTTCCAAAATTTTTTAATCTCGTCAAATTTTTGTTTTGGCATCAGTTTCTTAGAACACTTACAAAGATTTTGTTCTCCTTCATATATCCATTTAATTCTAGTCAAATTTATTTTTTCAATAATTTTTTTTTGTAAATTTCCAATTATATTCATAATTTTCCTTTCTCTTATAAATAAAATTATAACAATAATTTTATTTATAAGATGAGGATATTATATATTTAAAAATTGTCTTTTTCAACAAAATCTATTTTATGTCTAAAATGATGAAAATTGTAATTAAAAAGCCTAAAAAAACACCTTTTTAATATTATGCCAAAGTATTAATAAGTAATTATTGTTATAAAACTTATAAAAATTTATATAACTAATTTTAAGATTTAATCCCATCTTCCGTCGTTGTTCACTAGATTTTCCGTCGTTTTAATAAAATAATTTCATGCAAATTGATTTAACTAT
>CANQWG010000039.1 GCA_947627505.1 uncultured Bacilli bacterium
TATTTTTTATATTTGCAACTCATCTTTGTGTCCTTTTTTGTCTTTTTCATTAAAATACAATTTCCTAGTTAAAAAAATAATCGATAGAATATCTATCGAGTCAGTAATGTTTATAGCAATACTATTCAGAAAGGATATTTATGCAAAGATTCAAAAAAAATTTAACCGCTATTATCGGCTTTTTTTGTGTGTTATTAACTTCATGTAACACCCAAATTAATAGCACTCAACCTAGTAATTCTTCTAGCAATTCTAGTAATGTATTTACTGATAGTGCGAGTATGGTTACCAGTTCTGGCGATTCTTCGAATCCTTCAATTTCCGCGTTTGAAAGTTCAAATGATTTGACTTCGGAAATTAATAGTGATTCTTCGTTAGATTCAAAAGACATTTCTTCAAGCGATGTTTCTTCAAGCGTTGAAAACTCTTCAAGTGAAGACTCATCAAATAGTGAAGTCTCTTCAAGTGAAACTTCTTCAAGCATGAGCAGTTCCACTCACGAGCACACATTTTCTTCTTGGCATCAAACAAAAGCACCAAGTTGTACCGAAGACGGAGTCTTGGAACGTCATTGTGAATCGTGCACTTACTCTGAAACATCACCGATTGAAAAACTCGGACATAACTATGGTGATTGGATTGAAAGCACTCACCCATCGTGCAATCTACCGGGTGAAAAATACCGCATTTGTGCTAGATGCCAAGATGTTCAAACCGAATCAGTGGAAAAACTAGGACATCATTTTTCAGATGTCTATACTACAACCAAAACTCATCACTACTATAAATGTTTGAATCCAGGATGTAGTGAAAAATCCGGTGAAGGGACTCACGAATTTGAACCCGGAAGCAACATTTGTAGCATCTGCCACTATAACCGCGATGATGCCGAATTTTTAAGGTTTACGAAAACCAAAGATCAACAAGGATATATAGTTTTAGGATTTGCAAATGAAAAACGAGAAGAGATCATCATTCCAAATGAATACGAAGGTTTACCGGTAGTAGAAATCGCAGATTATGCTTTTACAACCGGTAACACTAGTACATTTTCTCCTCTTTCCAAAGTTACTTTTGGCAAAAACATCAAAAGAATCGGAGTTTCCGCTTTTTGGCATAACACTGAATTAAAAGAATTGATTTTCCCGGAAAGCCTTGAAACAATTGACAATTATGCTTTTTCTCAATGCGCTGCTGTCAATAAAATCGTCTTTAACGACAAACTCCAAAGTATGGGACAAGAAAGCTTTTACCATTGCAGTAACGTCTCAGTTCTCGAATTCCCTACTTCATTAGAAAAAGTCGGACAATGGTGCTTTTATGAATGTACTTCATTAATCAAAATCACTTTTAAAGATAATTTAGACTATATTGGATGGGGTTCATTCTATGGTTGTAACCAATTAAAAGATGCCGATTTAGGCAATGGAAATTTGACAATTGAAAGTTACGCTTTTAGCGATTGTACTTCTCTTACCAATATTTCGATTGGTAAAAATATCAAAGAAATAAGAAGCGGTGCTTTTTATGATGATTTCGCCATCAACTATAATTCCATCGATAAAGTGGATTATCTTGGTAATGAAACCGAACCATATATCGCCGCTATCAAAGCCGATTCTTCTATAGAGAGTTACGTTTCTCAAGATGATACGGTTCTTATCGCTGAAAACTGTTTCAGAGATTGTAATCAACTTAAAAACGTCACTTTAAAAGATAACGTTCTTATAATCGGTGCTTTAGCTTTTTATGAATGTTCACAACTTAACGAAATTACTTTAGGACAAAATATCAAACAAATTAATCGGTATGCTTTCTATGAATGTAAGCAATTATCCAAGGTCTATGCCCATTCGCTTGAAAATTGGCTTAAGATCGACTTTTGCACTGATGGTGTGACTGAAGATCAATTACAATATCACGGCCACGTTAATCCTTTATATTATGGTGCGGATTTAATCATCAATGATGCTGTTGTCGAATCCGTAAACATTCCCAATAGTGTCACTTCGCTTTCGGATTATGTTTTTGCCGGATATAAAAAATTAACCGAAGTGAATATCGGTTCAAATGTTTCAAAAATCGGCATATTTTCTTTTTATAAATGTAGTCAATTAAAAACTTTGACCATTGCATATGGTAATAATTACTATCGCTCCGAAGGTAATTGTATCATTGAAAACGATTCCAATACTCTTATCGTTGGATGTATTTCTAGTACCATTCCAGAAGGCGTCGTAACAATCGCCGATTTTGCTTTACAATATATCGATCCCATCAATAAAGAACTAGTAATTCCCGATAGTGTCGAACACCTCGGTAAATATAGTCTCTATGAATATAAAGCCACCAAATTTACAATGGGTAGCGGTTTAAAGACCATCGATTTTTGGGCCTTTGATTCAAATCGCCAACGGGAAGTTTGGATTAAAGACATCAATAGTTGGTGTGCGATCGATTTCTATGATGAATACTCTAACCCTATCAAATGGGAAAATATCGTCTATGTCGATAACGTTAAAGTGTCTGGAAACATCCTTACAATTCCTTCAACGGTGACTGAAATTAAGCCTTGGGCGTTTGCAAACGCCACAATAGAAGGTGTCGAAATTCCAAAAGAAACCATTAAAATCGATCCGACTTCTTTCGCCAAGACTTGTAATCTTTTGTCACTCACATTAGACGAAGATAATCCGACTTATCATTACTCTTCTAATAGGAAAGGAATTATCGACAATGAGAACACGCTATTGCTTTGCCTTTCTTGCAGCACTATGGTAATGAACTTTTCTAATGATGATATTGAAAAAGTTGCTCAATATGCCTTTGCCAATAGAATAATTCCTAATGTCGTTTTACCATCGACCGTAAAGACAATTGAAGCCAATGCCTTCTCTTTTTCTCGCTTAAAGACAATTTCTTTACAAGATGGATTGCAAAGAATCGAAAAAGAAGCTTTTGCTAATAATAGTGATCTTAAAACCATCACTATTCCAGCTAGCGTCAACTATATTGCCAACCAAGCATTTGCTTACACCGGCCTTGAAACCGCGATATTCTCAGATCCTTATAACTGGAAAGTAACGACTACTTCAGGTGAAGAAGAACGAATCGTCGATCTTTCAAATCAAAGTACCGCTGCCACAGAGTTAAAGAATCTATGGACTTACTTGCAAAAACAAAGTGCTTAAAGCACAATTGATTCGATAATCATAAAAGCTTGGATTTACATCCAAGTTTTTATTTACTTTTAGAATAAATATTTATACACAAAAATACCCGATTTTTGGAAAATCCAAACAATGATATCCCAAATAATGGCAACGAAATTCTAATCAATTTTTTATTACTATTTCATCTTGTTTTCTTTGTAATATGAAAGGTCGATTCAATCATTGTTAGCATTAAGATTACAAAAATCAGCAAATAAATGGGCATTATAGTAAAACCGATTATGTTACCGATAAGTCCAAACAATGGTGGAATTGCAGTAGTTCCTAAATACGCGCTTGCCATTTGTATGCCGATAATGGCGCCGGAATTTTCTGCACCGAAATTATTCGGCGTAGAATGTATAATACAAGGATAAATCGGCGCACACCCTAATCCAATCACTATAAACGCCGAAATTGCAAAAATATAAGAATTTATAGGAAGCAATAATAAAACGATACCACAAGCAAGAATACAAGTACCGATGATTATCATTTTTCTATCACCTAATTTTTCGGTGATAAAACCACTTATAAATCTCCCCACCATTAATCCAATATAAAATAACGATGCCAAATTTGCCGCTTGTTCTACCGAAATTTGCTTGACCTCAACAAAATAAGTGCTGGCCCAACACATTGTAGTCGCTTCTACAGCGCAATAAGCAAAAAAGCCGATAAGTAAAAACGGAACACCTCTAATTTTAAGTGCACTAATTAATCCGATACTTTTTTGTCGTTGCTCTTCACTCTTATTTTTGTTTACCTTCCAAAGCGGTAACGAAAGTAGCGTAATAATTGCAATAGCAAGCTGGATAAATCCTACGATAAGATAACCATCGTGCCAAGTCGTATTGGTAACCGCGTAACCCATAATAAACGGACTGATAATCGTTCCAACACCCCAAAAACAATGCGCCCAACTAATATGTTTTGCCTTAAAGTGCAATGCAATATAGTTATTTAATGCGGCGTCTATTGCTCCCGCTCCTAAGCCATAAGGAATGGCAAAAACGATAAGCATCCAAAACTGAGTAGAAAACGAAAAACCAAATAATGCCACTACCGTAAGAAAGATACTAATAGACGTAACCATCCTTGTTCCAAACTTTGTAGTAAGTTTATCGGATAAAAGACTTGATATAACCGTTCCACATGATATGGTCATAGAAACAAAACCCATATAAGAAACGGGGGTATTAAACTCTAGGTGAATTGCGGGCCATCCTGCTCCAAGAAGTGAATCCGGGAGTCCCAAACTAATAAACAAAAGATAAATAACCGCAAGCAATAAACTGTACATTTTATTTTTTTATACTCCACAAAATTTCTATTTTTCTCTTCACGATTATAGAATAAAATAACTTTGAAAATCAAGCGAAACTAACATTCCATCGCATGACACCAGAATAAAATAGAACAAAAAACTACCCTATATAACTTGCAAAAGAAGCGAGCGTTCAAAGGCAAAAAATGATTTTTTCATATATTTTAACGATATAAAGCCTATCTCTACTTGTTCACATAAAAAAGTGATACCTTCATCCAAGGTATCACTCATGAAAATCAACTTAAGCTTAGAGTAATTATTTTAAACTGAAATTAAATTGCTTATCCTAAAGTCGGAACGATGATATCGACAGCTTCATTACCGGTTACAACATTAGGTAAAACCCCATCCCATTGTTCCAAATATTCCAAGTATTTTACAAATTCCATGACAATCTTTAAATCCTCTTTAGTATGAGTTTCATCATACACAATTTGATACTTAGTGCTTGTCAAACTGGTCGTAATAGTGGTCATTTGTTTTAAATCTTCGTCTTTTGTGACTACTACGGTGCTTTCAGGTTTTACAGAAACTTCATTTTCAGTAGTGGTATTTAAAAGTTCTTCGTTAGTCTCATAGTTAGTTACCACTTTAGTAACTGATTCTATATAAGTTTCATTAACCGTAAATCCAATAGATTTAGCGATTTCAACGATTTTAACCGCCATCGCTTCTCCGGCAGCACTCGCGATGATTTTTTGACTTTCGGCATTACCGCGCGCCGCTTCAATTTCTGCTTGCGCTTCTAATTTTGCAACTTCTAATTCTTGTTCGGCTTTAGTGATAGCTGCTTCTTTTTGTTGCTCGGCGATGACTTTATCTTCCACTGATTTTTCAAATTCAGGAGTAAAATCTATATTTGTTAAGTTGACTGCGGTAATCGTTACATAGTATTGATTGCCGACCGCTTCTTTAACCATTTTTTCCACTTCGGGGGAAATCGCCGCACGAGTTTCGATGATTTTCATCGCTGTATATTGCGACAAAACTGACTTAGTACGATCATCGGCTACTTTTTCAATCCGTTGTTCCAAAGATTCCATTGAAGTATATTCAATCAAGATATCTTCGGCCTTATCGGCATCGATCTTATATTGAATCGTCATTGAAATATCCATCGTTTGTGCATCGCTAGAATATGACATTGTTTGAATATCCAATTTTTGAACTGTAGTATCGAAAAAAGTATAGCTTCTTGTCAAACAGAAATCAAAGTAGGTACCTGGTTGACGAATTCCAACCACTTTACCCAATTCTTTTACAACTGCCACTTGGCCAGCTTCTACTTGATGAAAAGATGCCGGAACAAATATGGTAAACACGACACTGCCACATAATGCAATCGAAGCAATAAGATTTATTTTCTTTTTTTGTGGTTTTTGAGATGAAACATCTAAAACCGTACCTTTACCCTTCTTTTTTATTTGGCCTTTGTTATTAAAAACAAAGACACAAATAACTCCTAAAATAACTACTGCGCTTACTAGAAATAAAATTGTTCTAATCATTTAAATCTCCTCCTTAACTAAAACATATATTTCTTTTTTAAGCAAAAAAGACCATGGTTTTTTTACTTACCATGATCTTGCGAAATCTTTATTTTGATTAGTTAATCCGGATTCAATCGTGCTGACGAATTAACTCGAGTACGCTACTCCTCATGTGCAATTAATTTAACATACTTTAATTAAAAAGTCAATAATTTCAAATCAATATCTTTGTTTAATAGTCTGAGTAACTTAGAAAATGCTTAACTAAAATAATACTAAACATTAACTTTTTTGTAACCTTTATTTAACTGAATGTCAAATTTGTTTAATTTTTCGGTAATTTCGAGGATATAATTAGTAATCACGCTACTGCAAGTTTCATCAATTTTACGCGCTGCTTTGGTAATTACTTCACTATTCGATTTAATACTATCGATTTTACTTCTTAATGTATCTAAAGGCTTATCCAAATACGTTTGCTTTAATTTATCAAACAATTCATTTAACTCAATCATACTCCTTAATTCAATTTTTTCTTTCTGTTCCGCAATGATAAGATTCGAGAATCGAGACGTTAAAGAAGTGATCATATTTAAAAAAGTCATCATATACGCCGGTCTTACCACATACATATCCTCGTATTCACGAACTTTATATATCGGCAAATCGTTAGCTTTATCGCTTTCTAGATTAGAAACTAAAAGTGCATATTTGCATAGTTTCTTTTTTCGATTTTTATCGAGGGTGCAAAAATAATCTTCATTTTTCTTTTTTACTTTAGAAGTGGGATTTTCATCTTTCATTTCTAAACATACCGAAGCTAGTAACTCCGAATCTACATGCTGATCGTTAGCAAAAATTTTAAAAATATAGTCCGCTTTGCTTCCCTTAGTTTCATCATCCTCTTTAATTACTTCGTTATCTTTTACCCAAGTGCAATTTAATAATCCGTTTTGCATATAAGATTTAGCCTCATTATCACACCAAATTTCCAAATCTTCGCCGGTTTGTTTGACATTTAAAAGGGATTTTTGACGTTGTAATTCATTGACTTTATCTTCTATGGTTTTAAGTTCTTCAATCTTATCCGCGATTGCGCGATCGTGCAACTCTTTGTTTTTGTTAATTATATCATTATATTCTATTTCTTTATTTTTTAAAGCGAGTTCATGATCACGATTTAATCTTTCAATCGATGCTTGCAATTCTCTAATTTGACTTTCATATTTTTGCTGTAATTTCAATGATTCATTTTCAATTTCAACCTTTTTGGTATCTTCTAAAGATTTAATTCGCTGATTTAAATTAGCAATTTCACTTTGATGTTCTAAATGCAGTTTATTCAAGCGCAAATTCAATTCAACTTCCCCGTCTTTTTTGGTTTCGTTGATTTTGGCTTCTAAAGTTTCAATTTTTCTTTTATATTCTGTCTCCAATTGTTTCTCTTTTTGCTGATGAAGATTTTCTAACATTTTTTTATTTTCTTCAATTCGTTTTTGATATTCAAGTTCCTTGCCATTTTTTAAAGCTTCTTCAATCGCCACAAAATCAATAGAATTGATCGTGGCTAAATCAATTAAGTCACCTTCATTAGCATTTTCTTGTAAAACTAACGTATTTTTATCTCTTACAATAACCTTAATGTATTTCATTTGATTACTCCTTTCTTTAAATCGTCGCTTTTTCAACTACTTTAAAAATAAAATTTTTCAACTTTTTTATTTACGTTTTTTTCTTTTTTTCGGCGTTTCTATTTCTTCAATTTCTTCATATCCTTTGGTTTTTTGATCCTCAGGACTCATCGCCAAGAATTCAGGTGTTAATTCATAACCTAAAATTTGAACACAATCACTCAATTCATCAATGGTTAACTTACCATCTTGAAACATTAAATAAAGGATTGCCAAAATATCGTCGTCATCATTGCCTTCAGCTTTCAATTCATCAAAAACTTTTTTTATTTCTGTTACTGTCATTTTTTCTCCTTTAAATACTTTTTATTATCAAAATCAATGATAAATATGATGTTGATTTTATTAAAGCAAAAAAATTTAAGTAATAAAAGGGCTAGCTATTAAAATTGGTTTCAATAATTTAAAAGTTAACCTTTATATAATATATACTACGTATAATTATATAATAGATAAAGTTTTTATTCATTATGTTATTTCCACAAGACATTAAATAAGAGAGAATATCCCCAAATTCTCGTGGGTTCAACGCTAATTTTATATTTTTCTTTTACAATTTTCAGCGTCTTTAAAAACGGACATTCTGTTAGAGAATGTATTCATAGAAAAAAGTACATTTATGTAATTCATACCATTATAAAAATTTATGTTGTTGTAAAAATGAAAATAATATTTAAATCTTTGGAAACTGAAATCACAAATTCAAGAAAAAGTTAATTGGACTAAATAATCAACTCCATATGATTTAATTAAAAAAAATTCAAACAAAATTTAATAAGATAATAGTTATCAAAACGATTTATTTATATCATGTACTATCAAATTTTCAATTATTGTTTTTCACAATTTTTTCTCGAATAATTTCTTTCAAAAACAAATCATGTTCTTTAGTGAAACGATTCTTCACATCTTTCCAACATTAATACGCAGAAAGCATTAGAATTTTTTTTCTTATAATTGCAAACTAAAACATAAGACATTTCATAGTGTAAAAAATCTTTTATGTTATTTTAGTTAAAAAATTGATAACTGCGACTCACTTGATTTAAAGTCCGTTAATTTAACGTCGGCACTCCATTTTCATAATGCCATTCATTACCCCAGTAAACTGGTCTATTACTAGGATTCCAATAATAATCCCATTCGCTTGGTTTTAACGATGCTTCACAATAGATAGTTAAAGAACTACAATTAGAAAATGCATAGTATCTTATATTTGTGATACTACTTGGAATGGTGATAGTGATTAAGGAACTACAACTTTCGAATGCTCTTTCTCCGATACTTTTTAATTTACTATTTGGTTCAAAAGTCACAGTTTGTAATCCAGTACAACTTTCGAATGCTCTTTCTCCTATACTTGTAACATCATATGTTTTTCCTTTAATTTCTATTGTAGTCGGTATTACTACATTTGTTGATGTTCCGACATATCTTGTTATTACTGCTTCTTCATCGATTATTACATATTGGATATCATCTTTTTCAAAAAAATTATTTTCATTAATCCCCCAGTAAACTGGTCTATCACTAGGATTCCAATAATCATCCCATCCACTTGGTTTTGATGATACTTCACAATAGATGGTTAAGGAAATACAGCTATAGAATGCATCTTTTCCGATACTTGTAACACTACTTGGAATCGTGATACTTGTTAAGGAACTACAATTATAGAATGCACTTTTTCCGATACTTTTTAATTTACTATTTGGTTCAAAAGTCACAGTTTGTAATCCAGTACAACTTTCGAATGCTCTTTCTCCTATACTTGTAACATCATATATTTTTCCTTTAATTTCTATTGTAGTCGGTATTTCTACATTTGTTGATGTTCCGACATATCTTGTTACTACTGCTTTTTCATTGACAATCGCATATTGAATACCATCTTTTTCAATAAAAGTATTTTCATTAATTCTCAAGTAAACTGGTATAAAGAAAGAATAATAATTTCCATAATTCCAATAAGCATCCCATCCACTTGGTTTTTTTGATACTTCACAATAAATGACTATAGAATCACAATTATAGAATGCGCTATTTCCTATACTTGCGACACTACTTGGTATGGTGATAGTGGTTAATGAACTACAATCCTTGAATGCATATCCCCCTATACTTTCCAATTTACTATTCGGTTCAAAAGTTACACTTTGTAATTGAGTACAATATCTGAATGCACTTTCTCCTATACTTGTGACACTACTTGGAATCGTGATACTTTCTAAGGAACTACAACCATCGAATGCACTATATTCTATACTTTTGACACTATCTGGAATAGTGATACTCGTTAATGAATTACAACTAGAGAATGCAGAATCCCCGATACGCACTAATACATATATCACATTATCAATAGTCAATTCTCTTGGCAAATCTATTTCTTCTGCTTGTTTATCTTTGACGCCGGTAACAGTATATGTATGATTTTCTTCATCTAAAGTATATGTAATATTCAATGCCTCCAAATATGGATCGCTCGATGAACTATCATCCATCGATGAAGATTCCTCTGATGACGTTGTCGCTGACGATGAAGCTGACGTATCATTCGATGAGGATTTCTCTGATGACATCGTCGCTGACGATGAAGATGATGAATCATTTGTCGCACCACTACAGCCACATAAGGTAGTCATCGCCATCAGTAATGCCGATAGAATCTTTATACTATTTGCTTTTTTCATTTTTTACTCCCCTCCCTGTTTTATAATTCAAAAACAGTAATTTTTTCTTTTTTTAATTATATCATTATTTGCATATTTACAAATAGATTAATATATATTTCAATGCTTTCATTATTAATGTTAAAATTCCCGTTTTTAGGATTTAGCGCCTCAAAAATTTAGGAAAAGGGGAAAAAAGGTAAGGAGTTAATTACTAAAGTAA
>CANQWG010000040.1 GCA_947627505.1 uncultured Bacilli bacterium
TTGTAATTTTACTTCTGTTTGCAACATTTTCTTCCCGTTTCTCTCTTTATTTGTTGCACTTGCTTTTATAATTAACAACAATTACTTTTTTTGAATTAAATAATTGTATTTAATTAAACTCATCGATATAATTGTTAATGCTTGCCAGCTTAGTTCATTGGTAGAATAAATCACTCGTAATGATTAGAGACAAGTTCGATTCTTGTAGCTGGCACCATTAACGATAAGCCTTTTAAAGGCTTTTTATTTTTATTTAAAAATTACTATTTATGTTCATTTTCTAAAATTTGTCGATTATAATTACTGATATTGAATATCAGAGTAGTTAAGAAGCGTTAAGTGCTATACGATGGGAAGTGGCGTATAGACGAACACAATTGTGGCGGTTTCTTAACGCGTCCGCTGGTAAAAAAGCGGACCTCTTGTATTAAGGAGGTCTTTTTATGAAATTTTCTAAAATTCGTATTCTAACCACATCGGCAACATTAACGGCACTATCGGTAATTTTGTATTTTTTAAGTGCTAGGAGTGATACAATTGCATTTACAATATACGGATTGCCTCTTTTGCTTGCCGGAATAGTATTCGGTCCTGTTATCGGAGGGTTAAGCGGTCTTGCAACTGGCATTATCACTCAAGCACTACATTATGGCTTTACTATAACGACCCCTTTATGGTTGCTTGCTCCTTTATCTTGGGGACTAGTAAGCGGAATAATTAGCTACTTAATGAAATATCAAATTACATACAAAACACTTATATGCAATTGTTTAATAACTAGTTTTATTTGTTTTGCTTTTAATACTTTAGGGATTTATCTTGACGGACTCATTTTTGAATATCCTGTTGCGTTAATTTACACAACAATCATTTTACGCCTTATCAATGCCACTATTCTAAGTTTTGTATTTAGTTTTATTTTAAAAGATATCGCTCCTCGAGTGGCCATCATAAGAGAAAAACAAACCCAATTATAATATTTTATTACTTATATAAATTATTATAAGTATGCTATAATGGTTACGAGGTGATATTTTTTACATGACTCAAAAACCGATTTTGGCAATAATTTATGACTTTGATAAAACTCTATGCAGCGATGATATGCAGAACTTCTCTTTTATCCCCGCTCTTAATATGACCCCTAAAGAATTTTGGGGTCGTACCGGTGAGTTTTCAAAAAAGACAAATATGGAAAGAATACTTTCCTATATGTACATGATGATCGAATGTGCCAAAGAAAAAAACATTAAATTAACTAGAGAATATCTTGAATCTCTCGCTAAGGACATCCGCTTTTATGAAGGTGTCACTACTTGGTTTAAACGAATTAATGAATATGCAGAAGAAGCCGGTGTAATGGTTGAACACTATGTGGTATCTTCCGGGACCAAAGAAATAATTGATGGTTCGATAATTGCCAATCAATTTACGAAAATTTACGGATGTGAATTTCTTTACGATGAAAATGGTGAGGCTTGTTGGCCGCGTATCGCCATTAACTATACCGCTAAAACCCAATATTTATTTAGAATATCTAAAGGCGTTTTGGATGAAACCGAGGATACTAAAGTTAACCAACGTGTCGAAAAAAGAATTCCAATTAGCAATATCGTTTATATCGGAGACGGAATTACCGATGTTCCTTGTATGACTCTCGTAAAAGAAAAAGGCGGACGATCAATTGCTATATATCCCAAAGGAAAGAAAAATCTAGTTCTTCCACTTTTACAAGAAGAACGCGTTAATTATATTTGCAAAGCTGACTATCGCAAAGATAGTCGGATTGAACAAATCATGAAACTAATTGTCGATTCTATCGCTATTACAAGTAAACTTTTAGCTGAAGAAGACAGTATTTAATTAAGGTGGTAAAAATATATGAATACTTCAAAAAAATTATTTATTTTATCTTTATTTGCAACGATGTTATTATCATCGTGTAATCTTAACGAAACTAATAATTCGTCGAATAATCTTAATTCTCAATCTTCCTTAAATTCTGAAGCTATTTCAGAAAATTTAAGCGACAGTTCTATTGCAACTAACGATGCTTCATCACTTTCAAGTGAAATAGAGTCTAGTTCTGACACTACGTCTAGTTCTAACTCGAACTCAACACCGAGTGTCGTTTACGTCACAGCGATAAACTTAAATGCTAGCACTAAGAATATGAATGTCGGAGAATCATTTAATTTAACTTACAATGTACTCCCTTCAAATGCCACTAATAAAAGTGTTACTTTTGATTCTTCAGTAACAAGCGTTGCAAGTGTCACAAGTAACGGAAAAGTCACCGCCTTAAAAGCCGGGACGACAACGATAACCGTAAAAGCTCAAGACGGAAGCAATATATCTGCAACTTGTAATATTATCGTCAGTACTCCAGTTACCACCACTTGGGATTTAATTAAAAATACCAACGATCTACAAAGTGGCGATGAGATTGTCTTAGGTTGTTCCAAGTACGAGGTCACCGCCGGTGATATTTCTTTAGGAACTAACTATTTATTAGCATCAACCGCTTCAACATTTGCAAGCGACAAAGAATCGATTAAAGCATTAGATAAAAACACCATGTCATTTACCCTAGGAAAAAATGGTGCTTATTGGACCTTAACCGGTAGCAATGGTAAATTATTAGGAGCTACCGCCGCTAAAAAGGTCGGATGGAATACCGGAACCACTACTTGGACGATTTCTATCACTTCTTCAGGTGCCGCTTCAATCACAAATTCCAATCAAGGATATGGAACTTTGTATTACAATAATAGTTCCCCGCGTTTTACAACATACACTACGACTAGTCAGAATTTACCGCAAATTTATCGTGGCAAACAAGCGGAACCGATTTTCCCTACGGCCATTGAAGTAATCGGAAGTTCCTCTTTGGCTATTGGAGAAACTGAACAATTATCAGTTAATTTCACTCCTATCAATACTAATCAAAAATCCGTCACTTGGTCTTCTAGCAATACTGCAGTAGCTTCTATTTCTTCTAGCGGCTTAGTCACCGCTTTAAGCGCCGGATCAACAACAATTACAGCTACTGCAATTGCAGAAAATGGTGATTCACTACAAAGCACTTTATCATTAAATGTTCATTCAGTTGCGGTAACCGGCGTGACTTTAAATACGACCTCTGCAGAATTAGGTCTTAATAAAACGATGCAACTTACCGCTACTGTGCAACCTAATAATGCCACTAATAAAAATGTCACATGGTCTTCAAGCAATAATACAGTTGCTAGTGTAACCCAACAAGGTGTGGTTGAAGGTCTAACATTAGGTTCAACAGTGATCACTGCCAAAACAGCCGATGGAAATTATGAAGCAAAATGTAATATCGAAGTCAAAGATATCGTACTTGATCGTTACACGGTAATGATTTACATCTGCGGTGCTGACTTAGAAAGCGAAAGTGGTTTAGCGACGGCAAATATCGAAGAAATTCTTTCCGTTAACAATATGCCAGAAGACGTCAATGTTATTATCGAAACCGGTGGTGCAAAATCATGGAAAAGCAAATATGGCATTAGTTCTAGATATCTTCAAAGATGGCACGTTGAAAATAAACAACTAATTCAAGACGATCAGCTTACTAGAGCTTCCATGGGTTTAACCAGCACGTTCCAAAGCTTTATGGAATGGGGTTTAACCGACTATCCCGCTGAAAAAACCGGTGTGGTTCTTTGGAATCATGGTGGTGGTATCGATGGATGTTGCTATGATGAAAACTACAACGATGATCCATTAACTAATAGTGAAGTTTATAACGCTTTTAAAAACGCCTTTAAAACTGTAGGTCACAACGAAAAACTATCTTGGATCGGATACGACTGTTGCTTAATGGCGGTCGCCGATACTGCCGATTTAAACAGCGATTATTTTGACTACATGATTTCTTCACAAGAAAGTGAACCGGGCGAAGGTTGGGATTATGATCAATGGCTTAATGAAATTTATCGTAATCCAAATATTGAAACTACAACATTGTTAGAAAAAATTTCTGATACCTTTGTCGCTAAATGTGCTCAAATGTACAATAGTGATCCTTCTTGGCGTGGTTATAACGATGCGACGATGTCAGTATTGGATTTAAGTTTAATGCCTTCATTCCGCGAATCTTGGGAAAATATGTCTTCTAATTTATTAAGCATTATCAATTCTACTAGTAAATGGAATACCTTTAAATCTTTAGTAAACGGATGCCAAAAATTTGGAGTCAGCTATGATGATTATGACAATGAATTTTACCCTTACGATGTCTTTGACATGAAAGACTTTATCGATAAAATGAAAGCAAATTCTACCTATTCATCCTCCGGCATCAACCAAGTTGAAACTGTTTTTAATGACTTAGTGCTCTATAATGTTTATGGTGCGGATTCTGCAGATGCTTCCGGTCTTTGCCTTTTCCTTGCCATTTCAGGTTACTCATATCAAGCACGTTACTCTAGTTCTGATACTAGATTTACTAATTGGCGACAACTTAATATTAAATATGGTTCTTGGTACTAATTATTAATAAATTACTTTATGCTAAAAAAAGAGGAACAATTAAACATTCCTCTTTTTTCATATTAATAAAATCTATTATAGCTTATTTTGTGCCGAAAATTCGGTCTCCGGCATCTCCTAATCCGGGGATAATATAGCCTTTTTCATTTAATCTTTGATCTAATGATGCTAAATAAATCGGCACATCAGGAAACGCTTTTTCAACTGCATCCACCCCTATAGGTGCGCCGACCAAACACATCAATCGCACGTTTTGATATCCTCGAGTTTTGACCGCGTTGATCGCGGCGATAGCACTTCCGCCGGTAGCAAGCATCGGATCAACCACCACTACCAAAGGGTTTTCCACTTTTGGAAGTTTGAAATAGTATTCAATCGGTTTAAGTGTCTTCTCGT
The DNA here is from genome assembly GCA_947627505.1 of uncultured Bacilli bacterium. GTDB lineage: Bacteria > Bacillota_I > Bacilli_A > RFN20 > CAG-449 > CANQAG01. Next base: position 4,918 of record CANQWG010000040.1, read on the forward strand.
CGCGATACATTCCAATATGGCCGATTCTCGCAGTGGGAATCATATTTTTTATCCCGTCGCACATTCCGATTCCCGCTCGAAGAATCGGAGCTAAAATTATCTTATAATCCAATCTTTTGCGAGGCAATGAGATTCCCGTTGGAGTCATGATATTCGTCGTTTCGTTATGCGTTTTCAAATCTTTAAAGACTTCAAAGCACATCAAAGAAGCAATTTCGTCTAAATTTTCGCGAAATTCTTTGCTTTTAGTCTCTTGATCCCTCATGATATTTAATTTTACTTCAATTAACGGATGATTAACTATTGTCAACATCTTAATTCTCCTTTATTCTACTAGAATTGTATCACTTAACACGATAATTTGCCATGTTTTATATTGAGTGTTATAGGCATAGAGCATAAAATCAAGGCTAACGATAACTTCTTCATTATAATAATCATATAATTTTTCGTCGATTTCCCGACTATCATAATTAGCAATGTAAAGAGCTTTGGAAGAATATGAGCTTTGAGCCACTACTCGATCGTTAAAATTATCAATAATCGCATATTTGATTTTGGAAAGATTTGAAGTATCCGCGCCTATATAACCTTCAAAGTGATAAATATTCGAAAAAGAAGAATCATCTTCTCGTGACATCTTTAAAAATGGCGCTACCTGTGTGGTGGCTCGTGGCAGATTTAACCCTTCTTCATTCTTATCTAAACGAAGGCAACTCACTAACTGAAGTTGTGGTTTATATAAATACTTAGCCACTCTGCCTGTCAGTTGATACTCATAATCTTCAAAAATAATGATGTCCTTATAAATATCGTTATCTTTATAAACTTGAAAAATCCCTTTTTGATCCGCAAAAAAGAAATTTTCTTGTCCAAACTTAAAAATACATGTGGCTTTGATAGTCACGAGTTCGCCTTCTTTAGTACCTTTAGAATCTATTTCAAGATTATGTGCCACACGATATAATTCTTCAGAATCAATATTTCGAGGATTTTCATCTTCGATGATTGAAGATAGCGATTCTTCAAAATAACTAGATGTTTGATTTAAACTTTCGCTTGAAGAAGTCTCGTAGCTAGAAGATCCTTTATCAATCGAAGAAGATAGAGCCAAATCACTACTTTCAATGGAGTTGTTTTCAATGCTAATTTCGTGAGAATCCACAATATTTACTGAAGAGCTATGATTTGACGACTCACTATTACCGTTGCTTGACGAATCAATATTTTCTGAATTACAAGCACAAATCGGTAATAAAAACATTAATAATAACAATTTTTTTATAGCCATAATATCTCCTTTTTTCTCATTAATTATAAGAATAAGAAGTAAATAAGTAAAGGATTAACAAAAAAGAAAAGTGCCGAAGCACTTTGACTTTTATCTTTGATAATAATATCCTTTTCCGTAAACCGTCATAATGATATTTGGGTCTTGGAGTTTTTTTCTAATAGCATTGATGTGCATATCGACGGTCCTTGTTTTATAGGCAAAATCATAACCCCAAATGCATTTAAGGATTTCTTCGCGATCGACAATATCCTTAGAGGAAACGATAATCTTCAATATTTGAAATTCTTTATTGGTAAACTTTATTAGACGATCCTTATAAATCACTTCATTGTTTCTCATAACAAAAGTAAATTTACCAATCGTTTCGCTTTTACATTCTCTTGTAATTTCACTTATTTTAACTAACAAATTCTTAAAAGTATATGGTTCATTCAAGCAAGAAATGTTACGATATTTTGCGATTCCCAACAATAAAATATAATCATAACCAACGAGTTCACTGCAAAAAGTAATCGCACGTTGAAGATCATCACCGATCGTTTTAGACTCTAAAACAATAACGTCAGGATTGATAGCACGATAAGACAAAACAAATTTTTCGAAATTCGGAAAGTCTTTGACTTCATATCCATTAGATGTAAGGATTCGTTTTGCTTGAACAACGATATTAAAATCATCTTCTATCAAACATACAGTTGGTTTCATATGCGGAAGACTCCTATAGTATTAATCGGAACGCAAAACGTTCAACTATTAATATTTTACTATAATCATCGTCAATTACAATCAAAATGCTCTTACTCATCTTAAATGTAATTTATTGGATTATTCAGCATTTTCGCTTGTTGTATCTTGTTCGACATTAGCAGTATTACTTTCTGAAACGAGGGAACTATCACTTGAATTATTAGTACTCGTTGCACTACTTGTCAACGTTAAACTAATCGCGCTACTGCTTGAGGAGTTATCGTTATTCATTTCATTGGTACATCCAACGAATACAGTCGATAACAACAATAATAAAGCAAATTTTTTCATATTTTACCTCCTTTTGGTTTTTAAGCTCATATAGAACTTCCGATTATTAGTATGGTCAAAGATTTTAAATCTATGAAATTTACACAATTTGCCTTATTAATAAAAAAGCCACTCATAATGTGGCTTAATATCATTTTGGTGACCTGCAAGGGGTTCGAACCCTTGTATGTAGCCTTGAGAGGGCTATGTGTTAAACCGCTTCACCAGCAGGCCAAAGCACGATTAATTTTAATCATATTTTTTTGACCTGTCAATATAATAAACAATTTTAAAGTTTTTCAATCGCTAATTTAATTCTTCTTTTAACTTCCTCTTTACCGAGGATTTTTAAAATGTAGTAAAGGTTCGGGCTTTGTTTTGAAGTAGTTAAAGCAATTCTTATCATCTCAGCCACATCGCCAACGTGTCCGATATACGTTTCTTTATTAGCTTTATAAATTTTATTATTGTCGGCGAAGTTATGCTTATTGGCTAATTTTTTAAGACCTTCAAACCATTCTTGCTCCGGAACTTCAAAATTCAAGGTATCCGCAAAATCTTGTAAGACAGAAACGATGACTTCTTTAGGAAAAGTAGAGTTAAAAGGAGTAGCTTCTTTAGCCATTTCTTCAAAAAATTCATTGTAGAAAAAGCGATTTTTATCGAGAAGTTCCGAATATTTCATATAATCTTTACGTGGATTTTCTTTATCTTTTTCAATAGCCATAATCTGTTCAAAATAATCCGGATTTGAAAGGATAACTCTTTCTAATTCGGGGTTATATTGTTTAGCATAAGCCAAAGCCTTGTCTTTCATTTCTTTCGGCGAGAATTTAACCATCGTTTCTTTGGCTAAAAATTGAAGTTTCGAAAGATCGAACAAGGCCCCATCTAGCGACATTTTTTCAAAAGTAAAATGGAAATCTTCAAATGTCAACGACGGATTTTTTGCATGCCATTCTTCATAATTAGAATTGGCAATCGTAAACAAATATTCGATTATCGCTTCTTTTGGATAACCATCTTTCAAAAAGAAAGAAATTGCCGCTTCATCATCTTTGCGTTTTGATAATTTTCGTTTATTACCATTATCTAATTTCATAATGACGGGAAGATGTGCATAATGAGGCGGTTCCCATCCCATCGTTTCAAATAATTCCAAATGAAGCGGAAGGCTTGAAAGCCATTCTTCGCCTCTTGAAACGACAGTCGTATGCATAAAATGATCGTCGACTAAATGCGCAAAATGATATGTTGGTAGTCCATCGCTTTTTAAAATTACAATATCTTGATCATTTTGAGCCAAGAAAAGCCGGCCACGGACAAGATCAGTAACTTCTATTTTATGATTGTGGTTTCCTAAAGAGCGAAACCTAATCACGTATGGCTCACCATTTTTGATTCTCGTTATTTGTTGCTCTAAAGTAAGGGAACGACAAGAAGCATAACGTCCATAATATCCAGGTATTTGCTTATTTCTTTCTTGTGTTTCACGAAGTCTATTTAAATCGTCAACTGAACAAAAACACGGATAAGCGCGTCCTTTAATAATCAATTCTTTAATGACCGCTTTATAAATATCGGCTCTTTTGGATTGTTGATATGGACCATATTGGCCCTTCTCTCCATCTCCTAAATATCCTTCATCTGGAACGACATCGAATTCTTTCAATTGTTCAAGCAATTCTTTGCTAGAACCAGCGACTTCTCTTTTTGAATCGGTATCCTCTAATCTCACATAGAAAACACCACCACTCTGTTTTGCGGCTTTTTGAGCAACTAAAGCAGTAAAAAGACTGCCGGTATGTAAAAATCCTGTCGGCGATGGTGCAAATCGCGTGACCATCGCTCCTTCCTTTAAATTTCGCGGTGGAAACATTCTATTAAGATCTTCAATGGTGTAAGGAAGATCTGGAAAAATCAAATCCGCTAAATCTTTTGTAGTATAATCCATATTTTTCTCCTTATTTAATCGGTTTCATAAAAAATTTACCATGAACACTATCGGTATTCAACACAGTGATAAAGCACTGCGGATCGACTTCTTGAATAATTTTGATCGCCTTTTTTACTTCGTAATAAGACAAAACCGTGAAAATGATTTTTTTCTCGGCATTGGAGTATGCACCTTTTCCGTCAACTACAGTACAACCATGTGGAAAATTGTAAATTAAGATTTTTGCCAACTCTTCTCGCGAAGTAATAATTTGAAGTTCGGTTTTTTTATTACGTAAACATAGCGTATTGATGACCATACTGCTAGTGAAGAAATAAACAATCGTATACAAAGCCATCGTCGCATGAGATTGAAATCCATTGATAAAAACATACGAAAGAACAATGATTGAATTTAACAAAAGCGAATATTTACCGACTGAGGTTTGTTTTTTACTAGAAAAATAAACCGAAATAATATCGACTCCCCCCGCAGAATGATCAAATTTAATGGCAATAGAACTCGATAAACCAGTCAGAATTCCGGCAAAAAGGCATCGTGCAATAGTATCATCTAGAATGTCAAACACTTTAGTCCACGATTCAGGGATAATTGATATAAAAACTGAAGTCAAAATTACATTGATAATGCTAAAAATAGTAAACCTCTTACCGATTTTAAAAAAGGCGATGATTAACAATGGAATATTTACAATAAAATAAAATATTGATTGCAAATAATGTTGCTCGATTGCCGGATGAAATAAAATCTGTAAAATTGAAACGATTACTTGTGCTAGACCCGAGCCACCTCCAGAAATCAAAGAAGGAATTTCACCACCCGGAGAGATAAATGATCGAAAGCCATAAGCAAAGCAAAAAGCCGAAATCACAGTTGCGATGGTTGTGATTATATATTCGAGAGTCATTTTTAATATAGGATGATCGTAAAAATAGTCTTTAATGTTTTTTATCGATTCTTTAAAATAGTTTTTCATACAACTCCTATGGATAATACATTGGTTACGCCAATATTTTAGCATCGAAAAATATTTTATCCATAGAAAAATAATTAATTATGTGTGAATTATTAAATTTATAGAATATCTTAATCGCTAAGTATAAACAATAATTAAAATATCTTAATTCTTTCTTGAAAAGACATACGCAAATTCTCATCTTTGACAGTTAAATCAAAAATAAACGAGTAAAAGTGGCTAAATAAAGGCAATTTTATGCATTTTCAG
>CANQWG010000041.1 GCA_947627505.1 uncultured Bacilli bacterium
GATACTTCTTTATTTTATCGGTTTTGAAGTTTATTTTTGAATACCTTAACTTTTGAAGTTTAAATTTTAATTAAGTTCATACTTTATATCAATATTATTAGTTAAAAATTTTTAAAAAACTGTTGACATATTTTTACATATCACATAAGATTAGTAACGTAAAAGAAACATGAGGAAAGAAGAAGCGCCCGCTTCTCACCAGATTCGCATTGTGAATTGGTAAAATGGCCATCACTGATTTTGGAAAATAATGGGCGCAAATTCGCGCTCATTTTATTTTATAAGGAGGATTTTCTTATCAATAACGAAAGAGTTTTACCTAAGCCTACTAAAGACGAAGATCTCGTCAATGAGAACATTCGTTTTCCAACCGTCTTAGTGATTTCTCCAACCGGAGAATCATTAGGGGCAATGCCACGTCTAAGGGCTTTGCAACTTGCCGAAACTTACAATTTGGATCTTTTATGTGTCTCTAAGACCTCTAAAATTCCGGTATGTAAAATTTTAGATTATGGTAAATATCGCTTTGAGTCACAAAAGAAAGCAAAAGAAAACAAGAAAAATCAAAAACAGATCGAGACTAAAGAGGTTCAACTTTCCCCTCAAATCGGAATTCACGATCTTGAAACCAAAGCAAGACACGCCGAACGTTTCTTAGCTGATGGCAAAGAAGTTCGTATCGTGCTCCGTTTCCGTGGTCGGCAGCTTGCCCACGTTGATGTTGGTGAAAAAGTGATGCAAGATTTTATTGATCGCTTATCTGAATTTGCCGTCATTAAAAAACCACCACTGCTCGATAAGAAACTTCTCGTCTGCATTTTATCACCAAAGATTAAAAAATAGGAGGAATCAAACATGCCAAAAATGAAATCAAAACGGGCCTTATTAAAAAGAATTAAGGTCACCGGTTCTGGCAAACTAAGAAGATTTTCTTCTCACGTTAGCCACTTGAGCCACAACAAATCACAAAAACAAAAACGTCACTTACGTAAACCAAGTATTGTCGCCAATTCCGATTACAAGCGCGTTAAATACTTGATTCAGAAATAGGAGGTATTGAAATGAGAGTCAAAGGTGGAACTGTAACAAGAGCCAGAAGAAAAAAAGTTTTAAAAAGAGCTAAGGGTTACTTTGGTTCAAAGCATCTCCTATATAGAACTGCGAATGAGCAATTATTGCACTCGCTTGATTACGCTTACGTTTCTCGTCGTTTAATCAAACGCGATTATCGTAAATTATGGATTGTAAGAATTAATGCAGCTTGCCGTAAATATGACATCAATTATTCAAAGATGATGTACGGATTGAAAAAAGCCAACATCAATGTCAATCGTAAGATGTTATCCGAAATGGCTATTACTGATGAAAAAGGTTTTGCTTCATTAGTTGCTACTGCAAAAGATGCTTTAGCCAAATAAAAAATTTCTAAACGAGTAAAAATAAAGTCGGAATTTATAAACTTCCGACTTTTTTTATTTAAGAATTTTTTTAGTTTGCTCTTTTCAAAAGCTCGATATGCTACCAATTCAACGTCTTTATAGGATCAAGCAAAAAGTCAAATAATGAAGCGATTAAAATTCCCTGTTCATTATATCCGGTGAGCACTTCTTCCCCCACGATGATAATCTTTTTGAATGCGTCATTAATGCCAAGTAATGAAGATTGTTCTTGCTGACGTTTTTTTGCATCGTGCATTTGGTAGGCACATTGGATGTAATATCGACGGTTTCCCATATTGGCGACAAAATCAACTTCAAGTTGCTTACGTTTAGATGTACCATCAACTTTAAGACTAGTCTCTACTACACCAACATCAACGGAATAACCGCGCAATTTCAACTCATTGTAAATCACATTTTCCATAATATGGTTGTATTCTTGTTGACGGAAAGAAAGCCGTGCGTTTCTTAAACCCATATCAACAAAATAATATTTTGAAGGTGTATTGATATATCTTTTGCCCTTGATATCATACCGCATGGCCTTTTCAATTAAAAAAGAGTCTTGCAAATAATCGAGATAGGTAGAAATCGTGTTGGAAGAAAGCTTTAAATTTTTTTTAGAATTAAAAGTATTCGATAACTTTAAGGGATTGGTGAGCGATCCAATTGATGAAGCGATAATATCCGTCAATTCGTTAATTTCAGTATTACCACGCAGGTGATGGCGATTTATTATATCCGCGAGATAAGTCGTAGTAAATAATCCTTGTAAATAATTGATCTTATCCGCCTCCGTTTTCATTGTAAGGCAAAGTGGCATTCCCCCATAAGTGGCATATTGAAGCCAAGCTCTAGAAAATGAGGTATGCGATTCAAGCGTAGAGTAAAACTCCGCAAAACAAAGCGGATATATGCGAATTTCGTCTCCTCGTCCCCGAAATTCAGTAATAATATCACTCGACAAAAATTTGGAATTGCTTCCGGTAACATATATATCTACATTCGGAAAATGCAAGAATCCATTGATCACACTCTCGAAATTAGGAACAAGCTGAATCTCATCGAGCAAAATATAATATGTATTCTTATCTTGAATTTGCAACTTAACATAAGTATATAGTTCATCGGGATTTAATAAATTTTTGTTTCCGAAATCTTCAAGGGAAACTCGAATAATATGATCTTCTTTTACACCTTCATGTACCAAATGATTGTAAAAAAGTGTAAAGAGCAGGTACGATTTACCGCATCGACGTACTCCCGTGATAATCTTAACCAATCCATTATGTTTGTGATCGATGAGTTTTTGTAAATATAGATCTCTTGAAATTTCCATAGTCATCCCCCTATTTGATTATTTATTGTAGGTGAAAACAACCATTATGTCAAGCATCTATTGAGAATTTTTGCATATTTATGCAAATTTTCTCTATGATTTTTTTGAACTTTTATTAGTTACTTTGCCTTTTTCATCACTTCAAAAAACAGATCCATAAATTTAGTAAAAAGATTCTTATTTTTTTCCATTTGCACGATTTCGGTCTTTCCATGATCGATCACCAAAAATGCTTCAGGAATAATCGACACGCCACCGAGTGATCCTCCCCCATATGGATATGGTTCTTCCGCAGTTTCAAATAAGAGATTGTTTTTGGTGACTTCCGCAGTTTTACTATCAAATTCACTGCCTCCGGCACCAAAACCAAATGAAACTTTAGCGATTGGAATCACCGCTTTATGCTCATCGATAATCAAAGGTTTACCGATTACTTTGGAAGTATCGATCAGTACTGATACATTTTCTAGTGAAATTTCTAATAAATCATTGATAGGTCTTCTTGGCATATTGACTCCTTATTATTAAATAATTGATGAGAAGAGTTCCGACATTAAAGTGACTTTTTATCTTCAGCTTCAATGAGTTTTCCTGACTTGGAACAATCAAGTAACGATAATGGCGAATATAGTTTTTAAATTGTTGTTTAGTTAAAGAAAGCACCACATTTATGAAACCGATCACTTTAACATAATTGGCATAGTCTTCGACGTTTTTATGAATTTCTAGATCAATTAAATCGAGATGAATGTATTGATATAAGCTCGATAAATCGAGATCAAATTTAATTTCAGTCTCATCTTTTGGAATTAACGAGGCGATAAATTCTTGAAATTTTTTTCCTTTTTTTGAAAATACTTTAATTCCAAAAAGATAAATTTTAAAACAGTTAAGATCGATTGTGATTGTGACATAAAAAGAAAAGACGAATAGCAACCATAAAAGCAATAAAATCACTTGAAGCATGACGACTAAAAAAAACATTTTATCACCACTTATATCTTAACCATCTTTTGCCAATTAATGAAAAAAGCGGTAAAACCGCTTTTTTGTTTTATTTCTTACTTTTAGAGTTAGTAGATTTTGCTCTTTTAGAACCAGTCGCTTTCTTGCTGTTACATCCACACTTTGAAGATGTAGGTCCCAATTCAGTTGCAATTTCCATTTGTTGGCTACGGCTTTGCGAATTTCTCGCGTTAGTATGCGACTGACTTTGGCGCTTAGAAGCTTGAGAAGTAGTCTTTCTCATCGAATCACCTCCTGCAAAAATATTTTTGACAAGATTTGATTTTTTATAAAAATTTATCTTCAAAACCGCTTTCTTCTTTGATAACGATGGTCTTGATATTTAAAAGACACTCACTGATTAGCGCTTCAAAATCAAATGAGGCTTCAATTTTATCGATCGTCTCTTTTTTAGGTTGCGTGGTCGGATTTTTCGGATCGAAAATCGTACAACAATCTTCATAAGGGCGAATAGAAATATCGTAAGTTTCAATCTTTTTGCTTAATTCGATGATGTCGACTTTATCGAAAATCGCTAAAGGACGTATCACCGGAAGGGTGACGACATTTTCAATTTCGCGAATGCTTTTTAACGTCTGAGAAGCCACTTGACCAATCGATTCGCCGTTACAAATCACAAGGTCATTGTGATGGGTAGCAATTCGTTCACTGATTCGATACATCATCCGTCTCATAATCGTAATCGCATAGCTTTCTTTTGCCACGCGATATATCTCTTCTTGGAGTTTGGTAAACGGAACGATATACAGTTTTATCTCCGGTTGGAAGCGATTCAGTTTTCTTAAGATATCTTTGATTTTATCGATGACCGCTTCGCTAGTATATGGTGGCGAAGCAAAGTGGACACATTCCATTTTGATGCCCCGTTTCATCATTAGATAAGTTGCAACCGGTGAATCGATACCGCCGGAAATCATCATCAAACCTTTTCCTTGAATTCCTAAAGGATATCCGCCTGCGCCTTTATCTCCTTCGATAAAGAGATACGTTGCATCTTCGCGAATCGTAATCTGCAATAAGACATCGGGATTATGAACGTCGACTTTATAGTCGGTGTTTTTTAAAATTTTAGTGGCCACCGCGCGATTAATTTCATCGGAAATTAACGGAAAAAGCTTATATGCGCGCTTAGTTCGCACTTTAAAAGTTTTACCTTTCGCTTCTTTTAAAATCATCAAAGAAGTTTCTAAGATCGTTTCCATCTCGCTTTTGACGCGATATACCGGTGAAAAAGAAGCGATTCCGGAGATATCTTTAAGCCTTGTAGCAATACTTAAATAATCTTCTCCATGCAATATCAAATAGATGTGATCGTGGCGAACTTGATATTCGATCTTTGAAAAATTTTTAAGGCCCTCTTTGATATTTCGGGCCAATTGATTAATAAAATCACGTTTGTTTTTTCCTTTGGTAGATAACTCGCCATAGCGAATCATAATCATTTCGTGCTGCATTATTTTTCTCCTTATTTAATTGAAGCGATGATCTCCTTTAAATTGTCGATAAATATATCGATTTCTTTAATCTCGTTAAGATGTGACATCGAAACGCGAATCGCATTGCTCGCATCAAAATCGCTTTTTCCCATCGCTTTTAAAACATGTGATGACGGCGATTTTTTAGACGAACACGCCGATTTGGTAGAAACATAAATATCCCTTGAAGACAAAGCTTCAGTCACCACCGACGCCTTTTTCGGTAATGAGAAATTGACGATATATGGTGATCCTTCTAACGTGGAATTGAGCTTAATCCCCTCGATCTCTTGAAGTCTTGAGATCAGATGATGACGAAGTTTATCGACCTTTTCATAATGTTCTTTTTGCTTTTCAAAAGCGATTCTTAAGGTTTTGGCTAAGGCTACTTCAAGCGGAAAATTGTTAGTTCCAGAACGTAAATTGTACTCTTGACCACCACCGCTCAATAATGGTAGTAAGTCGACATTTTTATGCTTGATTAACAATCCAGATCCTTTGTAGCCGTTCAATTTATGGGCCGACAAAGATAATAAATCGACTTTAGAATAATCGAGTGCCACTTTACCGATCGCTTGAGTCGCATCAATGTGAAAGAAAGCTTTAGGATATTGGTGCACCAATTTTTCTATTGATTCAATGTCGTTGATCGCTCCGGTTTCGTTGTTGCAAGCGATTAATGAAACTAAAATCGTCTCATCGTTCAAAGCTTGTTTTAAATCCTCTAATTCGATGACACCCTTTTCATTTAAAGGCAAATAAGTTACTTGAAAACCGAAATGTTCTTCTAGTTGTTTAAAAGCGTTAAGTACTGAAGGATGTTCTCCGCGGCTTGTAATCAAGTGCTTGCCACGTTTTAAATAACGGAGGCTTACTCCTTTAATCGCCATATTGTTAGATTCAGTAGCCCCTGAAGTGAAAATGACTTCTAAAGGCGACACTTTAAAAAGCGAGGCGATTTTTTCTCGAGCCATCGTCTCTAATTTGGCGCTTTGTTGTCCTAAGCGATGAAAAGAAGCAGGATTTGCAAAATACTTTTCCGTAAGTTCCTCATAACTTTGCTTGATTTCGCGATTTAACGGCGTAGTAGCCGCATGATCAAGATATATCAAAATATCTCCTCCATATATTAAATTATGAATTTATCGCTTTGATGCGTTGGCAAACGACCCAACTTTGTTGATGGTCGGATTCATTTTTTTCAATATTTCGGTAGTCTGGTTTAAAGTCTCTTCGAAATCAGCTTCAAAGAAGCTTTTTTCGGCGATCGATAAATCTTTACGTACATCAGTAAACTCTTGACGATATTTGTTGGCGTAGACGATTGAATCTTCGGCATACTTAAGCGTAGCCGCGGCGCGATCTACTTTTTCATTGATTTCGTTTACTAAATCTTCAATCACGGCCCGATGTTTATTGATGGCTTCGACATCGATCGGTTGCACTTTAATCACTTCATCGATCAAATCCAAGCAAAGGTACGCTCTAGCTATTTTCTCGTTCAACAGATTTGAAAAATACTCAATATCCATTTCACGAACAACTTGTTCCTTAGCTTTTAATAGAAGATAAGTCTCACTTAAAAGTTTAAATGCCGATTCCGTATCTTTTTTAAGACTTGAAAGATAATCTTGAAAATTTTGAATGGTACTTTCGATTCTTTGCATCTCATCGTTAAGATCATTCAGTTTTACCACAAGAATCGAATAAGGTTGTCGTGTCGAAGAATGCACATAAGTATCGAGATCCTTTTTAATGTCCCCTAAATGATTGATGTCATTTTGCAGATCGTTGATGTCATCAAGATAATTGTCTTTGATTAGATAAACATCTTTAAAAACAGGTAAATTTCTTTTTAATTTCATAAATTGTCTTTCGATAGAATACGAGTGATTATAAATATTTTCATAATTTTGATCAAAGTAAGTCTTCGCTTCCTTTTCTTTTTCAAAGGAAGCTAATATCTCAACGATTTGGTCTTCGATTTCATCGAGCGAGGCTTTGACACCTTCAAGACGAAACTCCATTAAATTATTATGAATAAAATCAAGTTTACGATTAAATTCTTCGACTTTAGCATTGACTTTCAAATTATGAAGCGGATAATTTTCATTTTCCAAACTTTCATAAGCTTTAAGTAATTCACCGATACGATTAGGAATCACGACATCCGTCAACGAACAAAGTGACGGCATCACTTTAATCGCTTCGCTTAAGGCATCGAGGATCTTTTTTATTAAAGGTAGTTTTTCTTCACTTTCTTGATATTGAGCTGAATTAGAAAGATTTTCAAATTCTATAAATTTTTGTTCGATTTTGCTGAAAAGTTTTTCATATTGACCTTTGACGCTTTGAAGTTCTTTTTCATGATTTAGATATTCTTCTTTGATATCCCGGAACTGACGTTGCAAGACAACGGCCTGTTCACGACCTTTTTCATCTTTTTGAAGCAATTCGCTAAGTTCTTTATCTAAATTCGATACTTCTTTAATAAATTCATTGATGGTATTTTTGGTGGAGTCGATCAAACTTTTGATCCGATGATACTTTTTATTTTGAATTAAATTTAAAAGCGAAGTCACGGCGATAAAAGATTGTTTGTCATTATTTTCCAAAATGTGATGATAGCGATTCGTATAATCTTCATTTATTTGAATATACATCAAATTTAAATGAGCGATCGTATCGAGACGATTGAGCGCTTGTTCAATATTACCGGTTAAGATGTCGTGACCATTTTGATATTTTTTCTGAAGATCTTTCGCTTGTTTCTTATAACGATTTCTCACAATCACCAAAAAATAAAAAACAATCAGCAACGCAAGAACAATCACGATAATGATTCCAAGATATACGTATTTCATTATATCCGTTGTGTCCTCTAAAGTTTTTAAAGTCATAGTAAGCATGGTTTCACCGCCTTTAATTTTCGTTTTTATTATAACATAATAAATGTTCGTAAGTTTAGAAAAATAGCAGCATTTTACGAATTGGTAAAACTCATTAGAACGACAAATTAAACTTTGAAGTTTTTTTAGTTTTTTTTGCAAATAAAGTTGACGCTACACGCGGAAAATAATACTATTAAAAGGCATGTGATGTAGCCTATAGATACAGCCTGTCCGATGAACGCAAGAAAAAGTAACCTCGCTATATGGCGAAGCGTCTCATCCGGGGTCGTGGAATCTATACCCGTGCTTTATCAATGCAGATAAAGAAAGGAGAAGAAAAACATGTCAAGATACACTGGACCAACATGGAAGTTATCCCGCCGTTTAGGTTTCTCGGTTCTTGAAACCGGCAAAGAATTGTCCAAACGTCCTTACGGACCCGGTCAACACGGTAACAACAAACGTAAGAAGACTTCTGAATATGGCAAACAACTCATCGAGAAGCAAAAGTTAAGAATGACTTACGGTGTGAGCGAACGTCAATTCAAACGTCTCTTCGAAATTGCAAAATCCCGTAAAGATCAAGTTACCGGTGTCGCCTTTATGCAAATTCTTGAAAGCCGTTTAGACAATGTCGTCTATCGTCTCGGTTTTGCAAGAACCAGAAGAGCGGCAAGACAATTGGTTAATCATGGTCACGTCTTAGTCAATGGTAAAAAGGTCAATATCCCAAGTTATTTATTGAAAGTCAACGACTTGGTTTCGATCAAAGAATCCAGCATGAACTTAAAGGTGATTAAAGAATCGATGGAATCAGCGAACGTCTTTGTTCCTTACGTCGATGTCGACAAAGAAAAATTAGTCGGAAAATTGACAAGACTTCCAGAACGCAACGAAATGTCACGCGATATCAATGAATCGCAAATCGTTGAATACTATAACAAAATGTCTTAATTTTAAAAAACTGTTAGGTATCTTATTCCTAGCAGTTTTTTTGTTTGATTTTTGTAATAACACTCTTTGTAAATCTTAATTTTTCAAAGCGGTAATTGGCACTACATATACTCCTTCTAATCTATATAAATCGTCATCGATTATCAGTTTTATATATTCTTTCACGACATCAATTGCATCTTTGGCTGAGTATTCGATATTTGCGGGAAAGCCTCCGCGAATGACTAATCTTGCTAAATCTCTTAAATCAACATCTTTATCGATTCACAATTAGATATAAGCAAGTTGCTCATAAATATCAGTACATATTGTAATCTTTATAACACTTTCCAATATCCGGTCTTCTTTGCCCCCACTCTCTCGATATATCCGTTTTCTTTTAAAAACGATATATTCTTCTCCACAGATGTTTCACTCACGCCAAGTATGGTATGAAGTTCCGCAGTTGTAATGTTTGGATTGTTCCTCATTTCCAAAATAATTTTTTGCCTTTTTGAATTTAAAGCCTTTTTATTTCCAACCGTTTTCCCAACTTTATTCCCAACCTTATTTAATCTTTCAAACGGAATTGTTACAACAATGGAATTTTCTCTGAAGGAAAAAGCCTCTTTCCCATACATTTCTGTGATCTTGGGGACTCCCCGTCCAGACTTCTCACTAATATGCAATTGGAGAAAAATTTCAGATAGTTTTTCATTTACGGGAACAGATTCTCCTAGAAAAAAACCCTCCATCGTCTGTGCCGGTGCAAGTGTTCCTCTTGATAGGATCTCTATCCTATCGGAGAAAACCGAAATCATCGGCTCGTTTCCTTCCACCCACTTATTATGCAAAACTGCATTAATAACAGCCTCCCGAAATGCCTTATTATCAAATAAAGGAATCTCTTTTCTCTCAACGACTCTGCCCGTTTCGTCCGTTTGAATGAGGTTCAGCACATCTCCATAACGCAAAAGCTCATCCAAACTATATAGTAAACAGTCATTGCCAAATTCACGAACCGAAAAAAGATTTGAGCCTTTTGTTTTTCCATCAAAAATAGACACTCGAAGCGGAAAATGGGAATTGTCCGACAATAACTGTGCTAGGAGATTAAACTCGCCTTCTTCTGTTTTTAAGCACAAATT
>CANQWG010000042.1 GCA_947627505.1 uncultured Bacilli bacterium
CTCCGATATTTTAAAATTCTTTGACTCTGATTTTTAATTGTTCACTAGTTTTTGACTTAATCGACGGAAGTCAGGTACTATAATTATAGCGATTTTGTTCTGAGTTTCAATTCTTCCGCGAATCACGACCAAACTTTCTTCCGGCAAGGAAAAAAGGACGTTTTTTTGATCGCGAGTCCAATACATCAGCGGCAGTCGATCGCATTCAAAATGGCCTTGACTATCCTTATAGTCCCTTTCAACCGCTAAATAACGAATCGCCTCTTCGTTTTGGTCGCGTTCTTTTAAAATTCCTAGCAATGTAACTGAATTAATCATATAAAAACCTCCGCTTCTTTTATTGTAACGGAGGTCACTTAAATTGAATTTCAAGTTTCGTTTGAAGTTGTCTCAAAGTTTAGCACAGACAAGACAAGTGATCGCATTGATCACTAAATGTTGTGCATAGAGAGGTTGCTTTAACATTCCGGCCTCGTTAAACAGCACTTGATAATAGTCGTCCAAATCGTAAGCGACGCTATCGTGACTGGGATTGACGAAAATTTTTAAGGACCGATATGGTAATATCATCTCGTCGTTTTTCAATTCGATGAGCAATGCCCCGGAAGGTAGATTCACAAAACTGATCATCGACATGATCTTTTCGTTTTCATCCAAACGCATAAACGGCGATTGCTTTCTAAAGGCGATCGCATCTTTGGTATAGCGATATAATTCAACTCGTTCATCGAGTAAATTGTAATTGAATTGGTTGATGCTATCAGGAGAGTTATATGAATTGTAGACTCCGTTTTTGGTAGCCCCAATTTCTTGACCGCTATGAATGAAAGGAACGCCGAAACTAAAGATCGTCATCGCATTGATCAATTTGATCCGTTTCAGTTGATCCTTGATGTCTTCATTCTTATTCGATTTGATGATCTTATCGAAAAGCGTCGCGTTATCGTGACATTCAACGTAATTTATCGACTGCGACGGATTGATGAATAAAGGCGGAAAGCTGATGGCACTTGAAGAACCGATAAACGTGTGTTTAAAACCATCGATATAATTGCTATCTCCAAGTAGATAACCGCGATGTTCCAGTTCATGATCGGAAGAACCGCCTTTCACAGTATCACGAAACCGATCGTTAAAAAATCCGATTGCCGGCATTTTAAAGGCGTTGGCGGTTTTGGCTTTTTCATGATTGCTTAAGGCCGTTGGCATATCCCAACCTTCTCCGTAAATGATGAAATCTTTGCGAATTTTTCGACACTCGCTTTCGATAAGATTCATGGTGTCGATATCTAAAATTCCCATAAGGTCAAACCGGAAACCGTCGATTCCGAATTCTTTGACCCAATAGAGGCAGCTATCGACGATAAATTTTCGCACCATCGGGTGACGGCTTTCTAAGTCGTTGCCGCAAAATGAGCCATTTGAAGGCGTGCCGTCAAAATTGTACCTAAAATAGTAATCGGGGCACAAGATGTCAAAAGGACTGGTTTCACGACAGAACATGTGATTGTAAACGACGTCCATCACGACTCTGATTCCCTCTTTATGAAATTCACCGATCATCTTTTTCATCTCGATGATTCGACAATATGGGTCGCTTGGGTCCGTTGCAAAACTACCTTCAGGGCTATTGTAATTCAACGGATCATAACCCCAGTTATACGTGTTTTCAGGATAGAGATCGTTAGTGGTTAAAAAGTCATACATCGGCATGATTTGAACGTGGGTGACCCCTAAAGATTTAATATAATCGATACCGATCGGTAAGCCTTTTTTGGTAGTCAAGCCATGTTCGGTTAGTCCTAAATATTTTCCTTTGTTAATAAGCGACGTATCTTTAAAACTTGTCATATCGCGAATCGACATTTCATAAATGATTGCATCGGTAGGTTTTTCAAAATCCGGCAAATCTTCTAAATGCAAATCGACGGCGACCGCTTCAGGATTAATGATCATGCCACGAATCGAATTGGTGTTGAAACTTCTAGCATATGGATCGTTAGCGGAGACGATTTCCCCGTTGACATTAACGACGTAATAATAGTAATAGCGTTCCAAATCTCCCTTTACCGTCACGTTGAAGACTCCGGTTTTATGATTTTTGATCATCCGCATCGAGAACAGCTCTTCGCCTTTAAAATAAAAGACGTAGGCTTCAGAGGCTTGTGGTGAAAAAAGCGCGAAATCAGTGTGATCTTTAAAGTAGGTAGCCCCCATTTTTTCATCGGAATAATACGAAAAGATGTAACGATCGTCGCGCATCATAATCGAATAATTAAGCGGAAAACGCGAGTTTCTTTCATCGTAAATAAAATAATTGTGACCGATTTTCAAATCAGGATGGCTGCTAACGATGTATTTAAAAGAATGCAAAGATTCACTTTTTGAGACGATCTTTAATTCCCCCATCAGTTGATCGTAGTCGTACAAATAAAATTTTTCGCAACCACGACCATTGTAAGATTTGGCAACGCTGATTTCGATTAAATGATCGCTTTTCAATTCAGCTTTAAATAAATCACGATAACTCATCTATTTCTCCTTATCACTATTGCGATGGCATAATCGCCATCATGAGACAAAGAAACGTCGAATTCTTCTTTGCCTTGATAATATATATGCGGTGCTCCGCTTTCATCGTTAAGGATTTCAATATCCGTAAAACTAATCTCAAAAAGACCTTTGCTATTTGCTTTTAAAAACGCCTCTTTGGCGGCGTATCGTCCCATTAAAAACCGCAATGGATCAGGGCTTTTTTCAAAAAGCGCCAACTCATGCGGAGTCAAAATTTTATGGGCCAACTGCAGTTCATGATTGAGATAATGCTCTTTGTAAGTGATATCGATTCCGACGTCCATTTTATCTTTTCCTCGTAACGCACCAAGTACGTGGGGACGTATGTATTATATCAATTAATGACTGCAGCATGGAATAGGTAATTTGCATTTTTTTGCGAGCGAGTTGAAAAAAGTCGATATTTAGTGATAAGGAACTACAAATTTGATTGAACAATTCCTCATTTGAAGATAGTTGTAGAAGATTTCCATAAAGCCCTTTTTTGATCGCTTCAAAGGTTTCTTCATCGATTTGAGGTTGCTCCTCTTCCGTTTCAAGCGCGGTTTTAAGTTCCAAGTACCTTTCGCTTTCCGCGGTAAAAATAAGCGTCAAATAATCCCCAACTTGATCGATAAAGCCGTTAAAAGAAGTATCGATTAAATCCTGTTTTTTCATCGCTTCGTAAAAGCGGGAACATTGTAAGAAATTGCCTTCAAGATAAATTCGTAACAAAAAGAACAGCCGCTCTTTAGAAAATTGCTTTTCAAGCCTCTTTTTGTCTAATTTAATCGCATAGTAAAATAACGGGCGCGTTACGTCGCCTTTTAAATGTCCTTCTTGACGTTTAACCTTCGTAAAATCTTCGTTTGTTTTAGAAATTGCTACAGGCTTGAAAGTCCTTTTTTTCTCATATTTGGCGCATAATGAAAGCACATCGTCACGATTATAATTGCCGACGATTATTAGATATAAATTCTCCGTAGCGTAAAACGCATCAAAGGTATTTTTCAAATCTTGATATGTGACGCTTTGGATATCTTCCTTTGAACCTAAAATGTCCTTTTGAAACATCGGGGCGTTATAAAGATTTTGCAATATTTTCATGTAGCTACGATGATCGGGATCATCGTAGTCTAATTGCCTTTCGCTTAAAATTATCCCTTTTTCTTTATCGACGTGCGATGGATCAAATTCCATCTTGCTGATGAAGCTTAAAAGAATTTCGAGTCCCTTTAAATAGTTTTTACGCGGCCCTTCAAAATAGTAGACCGTTTCCGTAAAGGAGGTGTAAGCGTTAGAGGATAACCCTTCTTGGCTCAAAAGCGCGAAAGCATCGCCTTGAGGAGTATCGAAAATGCGATGTTCCAAAAAATGGGCGATTCCGCTTTTAAATTGGTAATCGGAAAGACGATATTCTAGCATATTGCTTCCATAAGGCACGTAAATCCCACACATCACCGAAGTGCTATGCGGATCATAAATATCAATCACCTTCAAGCCATTACTTAGTTTTAAAGGTTTAATGCGTCGATAATCAATCATTTTCCTCACCTTTCACTACGATTTCGCCTCGATATTTGAGAGTCTTAGCGAAATGTATGATTTCTTCAAGGGTAATTTCTTCAAGCGTCTTAAGGTCGATATTTAAATCGATGTTTTGATGATTAAGTTCACGCGAAATTCGATTCTCAAACAGTCGTTGCGGATCATCTTCAAGCGTTCTATTATTAGCGCTTACCATCGCTTTAGTTTCTTCTAATTCACTTTCAGTAATCGTTGTTTTCAAAGTGTCAACGATCTCTTTTATCAATTTTTGGGCTTTAGTATAAGTCTTTTTACTGACCGCGGCTTTGATGAATAATAAGCCGCTATTTTGAATCGCCAATGAAGATATTTCATAACACAAAGAATGCTTTTCGCGGACGATCGAAAAAAGCTTTGAAGACGGCAAACCGCCAAGCATTCCATTCAACAATGTGACGATAAAACGTTGTCTAGCATCAAACGAAGGCGTGAACGAATAACACGACAACAACACCGTTTGATTGATTTTTCTTGACTTAAATAAAGTCGGTCGTTCTTTAAATTTCAAAAGCGATAACGCGATTTTAGTATCGTTTTTGCGATTGGTCGCCAGACGCGAAATCACTTTGAGGTCGCTTTTGGTATATTGGCCTTGCAAATATATCTTATAGGGCGCATTCAAAAGTTTTCGATATGTTTTAATCACATCGTCTTCTTTGAGATTCAAGGCGCTTTTTTTATCGCCGTAATTAGTGAAAGCCAAATGAGAATGCGGACTGATTTTTTTGAGCAATTCTTTTAAAGCATATTCGTTTGGGTGAGTGTCGCTCGCTTCGATTTGTTCTAAAAGCTGATGATGATAATATGAAAAATTACAGGTAAAGTTCTTTTCGCCAAACACGATTTCATCGATTAAAGCGACCATCGACGAAATCAAATTTTCTTTAACAAGTTTCTTTTTTAAATAATGGCCGGTGACAAAAAAGACCAATGTCTCGCCGTAAAAACGCAAAAACACCGAAATAGAAGCTCCGTACAATGCCCCGAGTTTCAAGGCAAATTCCCGTTCTCCAGATAGTGATTTACCACTATCGATCAACATCATCGCTAAAAGACTAAACGCAGAAATCTCGCTCGGTTTAACCTTCACGGCAAACGCAAGCGAGATATAATTAAGTGGAAATCTTGAATCAGGATAATAATTAATTTTCTTCATCTTCAGGGGTTTCTTCTTTCTTGATGAGCACAATACGGCGGTTATTGGAAACCTTCTGTACGACTCCTTCGCGTTCCAAGGTGTCAAGAATCAAATCGACTCGTTTATAGCCGATTCCAAAAAGATTTTCAATTTTGGCGGTCGAAACTTGTTGCGTCTCAATAAGATAAGCGCGCACCTGGTCAGTCAACGGGTCAACTCTAACATTAGCGTACAACGATTCGGTGATGTTATTAGTGTTGACCTTTTCTTCAAGATTCATAAAATTAGGATCGAATTCCTGTTTCGCCTGATTGGCGATGTATTCCATGACATCAGCGATTTCAGGGCCATCGATAAATGGTGATTGAATTCTTTTAAGGCTGCGGTATGATTGTAAATTAGCTAACATATCGCCCTTGCCGAGCAATGATTCAGCTCCGTTAGATTGAATGATAATCCGCGATTCGGTGGCGTTAGTAACCGATAAAGCGATCTTTGACGGCAAATTGGAACGAATTTTCGGATTGATGACATCCGCGGAAGGACGTTGAGTTGAAAGGATCATGTGAATGCCGCTGGCTCTCGCCTTTTGTCCAATCCGTTGAATCAAGGATTCGACCTCTTCGTGATTCTTTTCCGACATGAAGTCACTGTATTCGTCGCACACTAGCACAATGACTGGAGGAATTGGAAGATTGCGCGCTTTACAAACTTTGACATATTCGCTATATTTCGTGGCTCCACGCCCGTTTTTAGCAAACATTTCATAGCGCCGATCCATCTCTTCGCAAAGTTTTTTTAACGCCGCTTTACCGGTTGCGGCATCGGTAATCACCGGACACAACAAATGCGGGATTGACGCGTATTGTGCAAATTCACAGAACTTTGGATCAATTAATAATAATTTTAGTTCATCAGGGCGATTTCGCATCACTAAGGAAGTAATCAAACTATTGATAAATACCGATTTACCAGATCCGGTGGTTCCGGCGACGAGCATATGCGGAAGATCGTCGATCGAGGCTTTAATCACGTTTCCGGAAATATCTTTTCCAAGTGGAAATAGAAGTTTTTCATTGGGATAAGCGCTTAAAGCTTGCATACATTCTTTAAAAGAAACCGTGGAAACTTTTTCGTTTCCGACTTCGATTCCCGAAGTTTCCATTCCTTCGACGATCGGTTCAAATCGAACGGTCCGATTGCCGGATAATTTGATGGCAATTTCACTTTCCAAAGACGATAAAGAAGCCACACGAACTCCAGGATTGGTTTTGACATCAAAACGGGTGACCGAAGGTCCGATGGTATAAGAAATAACCGAAGCTCCGATTTTCATCTCCTGAAATAGTTCATTGATCTTAGCCGCGCGCAAATTGGCGACTTCGATGTTGATTTTTGAAGTATCAGGATCACTATGATCGTGCAAAAGCGATAATGGTGGCAAGATGTATGAATGATATTTTTCTTCAATATTAGGTTTTACGCTTTCTTCTTTGCGAGGTTCATTAAATTTTGGTGCTGCCACTTGATTGCTTTTAATCTGAGGATTTTCAAAAAACGGTTTCACTTCTTCGCGATATGAGACATGATCTTCAAGAATTGGCTGTTGCACCTCGCTCTTTTCTTTATCTGATTCAAATGGCGGATTTGAAGTTTCCCCAAAATTCTCTTCAAATGGCTTTCTTTCGTCATGAAAAGTTGTCTCTTTATCATCTTTTTCATCGAAGAAAAACGGTTGTACCTTTGACGAGTTCGTCTCTTCCTCATTTACAAAATAATCGATCTTTTCACGAGGAGTTGTATTTACCTTCTCTTCAAAAGTCACTTCATTTAGCAATTCCTTGCCTTGAAGCGGCATGGTATTAGAGGAAACTAATGGTGAAGTTGAAGGAGCAGTTTCGTTAGCACTTGTTTTTTGATCGTTTGGAAGCGTGATTTGCTTGTTGGAATTATTATTGGCTAAGGCCAAACGCTCTTTTCGCTTATTGATAAAGCTTTTCCACCACTTGTAAACCCTAATGAAAAGACCTTTGAACAAAAGAATAAAACCGGTAATAAATAGAATATAAACAATAATTTCGGTACCTAACGGCGAAATGCAACTATTAAGCAATCCGCAAAGAAAGAAACCGATAAGACCGCCGCCGGAAGAAGCGATGGCATCCATCGAGTCGATGTGAAATGATGAAGACGATAAATAGCCCATCCGTTGATTAAACAAAGTGAAAGCATTGGTGACATTTAATCCTTCGATTCCCTTGCTAGCGGCGATGGTCGAAGAAAACACAAGCAAAATCGCCCCTAAAAGATAAAGATTGACCTTCAAACGATAAAAATTCTTTTTGACGATCAAATGTAACCCAAAAAAGATGATTAGCAAAAAGAATAAAGAATAAAAAACTCCAAATAGATAGACCGTAATGTATGTTAAAAATTCCCCAACCCAACCGCGATTTAAAAGTCCGATGATCGCAATCATCGTAAGAATGAGACCATAAAGAATCGCTTCGGAGTCCGAAGAGAGAATTTTTAAATCAGAATTAGTTTTGGGAGTCTTTTTTTCTTTAGCCATAATATCACCTTTTTTATCCTATCACAAACAGCATAAAACCGCTATATTAAAAGTAAACAAAAATAGGCTAATCTTCGGGATTAACCTATTTTGCATCAAGTTCTAATTTTGATTCATCGAGTTCTCGATTGACATTGTTGACTTCCCGTATTTCCTGTACCAGAAGTTCATTGCTTTTAGTAATCGTTTGTATCAATGGTAATCCAACCAATAATGCAACTGCAATGATTACAATTCCGATAACACCGAGTTTTCGTGAAATGTAGTCAAATTTTGTCATGTTAGTTTTTGTAATTTTGTTCATACTTTAATCCTTTCTACAACCCGCAATTTTCCTGAACTAGCGCGGTGGTTTTCGTTTATTTCTTCTTCGCTTGGTGTAATCGGCTTACGATTTACGAGGCGATAAGCGACCGGTTCTAAACTTGGAGGTAAATATCTTGAAGTATTAGACTCGGTCGTTTTTTCATGAAACATTTTTTTAACGATGCGATCTTCAAGGGAGTGGAAGGTTATAATGGCAATTCTTCCGTCAACTTTTAGCATCGTTAACGCCTCTTTTAGTGCAATTTTCAATACTTCCAATTCATTGTTTACTTCAATGCGAATCGCTTGAAACACTTGTTTGGCGGGATGTCCCCGTCTCCGCTTAGCCCATTCAGGTAAACTAAGCTTAATGATATCGACTAATTCAAACGTTGTTTCAATCGGTTTTTCTTCTCGTTTTTTAACGATCATTGAAGCAATTTTCGATGCGAATGGTTCTTCACCGTATTGTTTAAAAATTCGAGTGAGCGCCTCTTTCGAATATTGATTAACCACTTCGTAGGCACTCAAATCATTATTCAGATCCATACGCATATCTAGTCGTGCATCGTATCGATATGAGAAACCTCTTTCTCCATCGTCGAATTGCGCTGATGAAACACCAAGATCAAATAAAATTCCGTCGACTTTCTCGACACCAAGGAGAGACAGTCGCGTTTTCGCATTGACAAAGTTATCCTCTATCAATGTGAAATTGTTAGATACAGCTTTAAGACGATCATAGCTTTCTTCGATCGCTTGGTGATCTTGATCAAAGCAATAGAGATGTCCGTTCTTTAACCGATGTAGGATTGCTTCAGAATGTCCGCCACGACCTAAGGTCATATCTACGTAAATCCCATTTTCTTTAATTGCCAAATTTTCAATCGTCTCTTTGAGAAGCACCGGAATGTGTCTATCCATTATTGCGAAGCCTCTCTTTTTCTTTCGCGTTACGGGCAATAGTTTCGGCATGGGTGTCATAAGAAACGCTATTAATGCTTTCTATAGCTAAGAAGCGTGCTTCTTCCCAAACTTCGATATGATCATGAACACCGACTATTACTACATTCTTTTTTTTATCTAACCCCAAACGAGTCAAATGATCTTTAGTAATGAGAATGCGGCCTTGTTTATCGATATCGGGAATTACCGTATCGCCGTAAAAGATGCGCAAGAAGTTACGATTATCGCTTTCCATATAATCGAGTTCTTCGTATCGGGCAACGATTTTTTCGTACTCTTTGAGCGGGTAAATCGCAATACATCCATCTAATCCACGAGTGTAACAGATTTCATTACCTAACTCATTGCGCAGTTTAAGTGGTAGGATCAAACGCGATTTGTCGTCAATGCTATGAAAATATTTGCCAAGTAAATTCATTTTAAATCTCTATTTGCCTCCACTTGCAAACACATAATATCACTTTGTCTCCACTTTAGCAATATTAAATTTAATTTTTGCTTGGCAAATAAAAAAAAGTAAGTCCAGTAACTATGAACTTACTTTGTTTATTTATTATATGATTCTTATCGATTTTACCATTCCAAAGCAATATTTTTCATGATACTTGTACTTAATGCTTCAGCCGATATATAATCAGTACTAGGCTCAAATAAATAACAATATCTAATCTTATCTTTGCCATTATATGCAATAAATGGAATTTCGCCCGGATATGAGAACCAAAAATTTATATCAGTATCAACATTGTGACTTTCATGAATTATTTTAATGGTGTACTCACCTAAAGTTAATTCATAATACGGCATTATCCATTCATTTCCATCATATTCTTCATCATTCTTAAAAAAATCATGAATAGGAGTTGTGAGGAAAACGTATTTTTCATATAGTTTTTCTTCGGCTTTTTGATAATTCACTTCATCAAAGGTCAATTCCAATGCAAAGCTATTATAACTAAAACTATTTTCCCATTCCATAAGTAAACTCCGAAAAAAAGCATCGTGTTAATTATAAAAGCAAGTGCAACAAATAAAGAAAGAAACGGGAAGAAAATGTTGCAAACAGAAGTAAAATTACA
>CANQWG010000043.1 GCA_947627505.1 uncultured Bacilli bacterium
AAATTGGTTGAATTATTTGAAACTTTAGATGTTCGTTTATAAGCTATACCATACTTTTTGGGATTTTATTTTAATTAGCAAATTCTTTCGATAACTCTCGGTCTATAAAAATAATGTTTATAATATGAATATTTAATAATAAATTCGAACTCATAGCATCTTGTTTAAAATAAGGATACTTTTCACTTTTAGCAACACCTATCCTATTAAATTCTGTCGATGAACTTTTAGGTTTTTCATTAAATATTTTATCTAAATTATTTACAAACTTTTCGTTTTTAAAAAAATGAGTAAGTTGAAGAAACTTCCATTTCTCTTTTGTTTCTTTTAATTTACTGATAATTTCAAAATTTTTTATATTTAGATTAATAGGTTGAACCTGTTTTATTAAATACCGATTCATTGCCTCATCAATTGCATTTTTATACTCATTATATTCGTTAGTACATTTTAAATTATAAATAATAGCAAGTGTTCTGTACTCCAAAAACAAATTTTGTATTTGATATATTTCTTTACTTTCCGCTGATAAATTTAAAAATTTTTTAATGTATTTTATACTTCTTCCGCAAATAAATTCAGCTTTTTTTATATAAAAAGTATCTTTTATTTTATTATTTATTAAAAATGTAGTGTAAATTTGGTCATCAAAAACATTTGTGTTTTCTAAATTATTAAACAAATTTTTGATTGACTCCTTATTTTTGTTATAGTAATCAGAATATTTGCTAAAACATGCCAATATATTTAAAGCATACTTTTTCTCAATAAATTCAAAGACTTCAGATTTGATTCCGTTAGAATACTTGTTAAAAATTAATTCAAATAAAATATCATAGAATTCGTCCCATCTCACTTTATCAACTTTAGTTTTATCTAAAACATCCTCGAAATTTTTATTTATATATTCTATAAATCTTTTAGGGCAATAATCTAATGACTCATTAAGTTTTTTTATTCTTTCCTTTATTTCATTAGGCACTTTATAATTATCTATTTCTGAAACCATTTCTTTAAAGGATAAAAGCCACAAATATCTATACAAATCTTCCAAGTCATTAATTTCATCATTCAATTTTGAAATATTGGATTCTAAAGTTGCTATAGAATCGACTACAGTTTTTACAAAAATACTACCTGCCAAATCGCCCGATCCATAATATTTCAATGACTCAATATCTTCATTTAAAAATTTAAATCGCATTATATAATATCCTTTCGTATAGTAATATTCATAGATATTATAACTATAATTTAAATGAAGTTTCGATATATATAATCCTTTTTTTAAACTTAATTCGTATTATTTTTTTCGAAATAATTTGCAAAAATTAGTTTGTTTCACTTATTTTTATAATTATCTGTTTACTTTTGCGGTTATTATAATTATTTGCTGTTTACGCGCGACAAAAGAACTACCGTCTCAACGTGAAATGTATGTGGAAACATATCAACTGGCACTACTTTTTTTATGGTATATTTTTGTGAAAGCAATTGTAAATCTCTTGCTAACGTTGATGGTTCACAAGATACATAGACGACTTTTTTAGGTTCTGTCTTTAAAATGATATTTAAAAATTTTTCATCCGATCCCTTACGAGGGGGATCCATAATAACGACATCAAAAGTGATTCCTTCTTTTTGTTTTTCCAAAATGAATTCACCGGCATCACCTTCATAAAAAGATATGTTTTGAATATCATTTTCTTTAGCGTTATTCCTCGCATCTTTTATTGCGTCTGAAACAATTTCAACACCGATTACTTCTTTAGCGGTTTTCGCGGCAATCAGTCCGATGGTTCCAATTCCACAATAAGCATCAAGCACCAAATCGTTTTTATTGATATTGGCTAAATCAATCGCTGTTTGATAAAGTTTTTCGGTTTGTAGCGGATTGACTTGGTAAAATGATTTTGGGGAAATCTTAAAAGTTAATCCACATAATTGATCTTTAATAAATCCCTTCCCATATAGAATTCTTTCTTTTTCACCTAAAATCACATTTGTATCTCTCGGATTGATATTTTGAACAATCGTAGAAATAATCAGTTCTTGATTTTTCAAATCTTTGATAAAATCTCTTCGTCCCGGAAAAGAATCCACACTTGTAATTAAAACCACCATCACTTCTTTAAAATAGTGAGAATTTCTAATTAAAATATGTCTGATGATTCCTTTTTTCAAATCTTCATCATATGGTAAAATTCGATATTTTTTCATTAAATTCCGAATCGTTTTTAATATTTGATCCGCTACTTTATTTTCGATAACACATTCTTCTATTGGAACTATATCATGCGTGTTTTCTTTATAAAAACCAGAGACGATATTGCCTTTTTTGGTTATACGAACCGGCATTTGAATTTTATTACGATAAAAATACGGATCGTCCATTCCAATCGTCTCATCGACAACACAATCAATTCCCCCGATTCGTTTTATTGCCTCTTTAACTTTTTTTCGCTTATATTCTTTCTGTAGTTGGTAATCTAAGTGCTGCAAAGCGCAGCCACCACATTCTTTAAAGACACCACAACGTGGCTTAACCCGATATGGTGATTTTTTGGTAATTTCTTTAACACGACCAAAAAAACGATCTTTCTTAAGATACGTTACCTCGATTATCGCTTCTTCATCAATAAGGATGTTTTCGATGAATCCCGGAATTCCTTGATATTTAACAACACCTTTTCCATCGTGAGAAAGATCGATGCATTTTCCTTCAAAGGTAAAAGTTTTAAATGGTTTCCTTTTCATTTTCGACTATTTTTTCATTAAGTTCTTTATATATTCGATTTCTATCGCAGCATCTAAACGCGGAAATAATGGATTGCCTTTATTAACGTGCTCATTTCCTAAAAGATTAAACTGTCTTAACGTATCGTAAGTTTGTTTCTCTTTTTCAATTCCCAATTGAGAAAATAATTCTCCCGGGGCTTTTAAAAGAACCGGCGATAACATAATGGCGCTTTGTCTTAACGCGTTAGCAAGATGATTCATAACCGAAGCCAATTCGTCATGTTTTGTTTCATCTTTAGCTAAAGCCCATGGTTGTGTTTCTTCAATGTACTTATTAGCTCTTGAAATATAATTAAAAACTTCAACGAAAGCATCTGTAACTCTTAAATCTTGCATCGCTTCATCATATTTTTCAATCGCGGTTAATCCACACTTTTCTAAATCGCCATCAAATGTACCAACTTGTCCTTTATATTGAGGAATGACACCTTCAAAATATTTCATAATCATCGACACTGTACGATTTAATAAATTGCCAAAATCATTAGCCAAATCTACATTGATTCTTTCGACAAATTGCTCTGGGGTAAAACTACCGTCGCTTCCAAATACAGTTTCTCGCACTAAATAATATCGAAGACTATCAAGACCATATTTTTCTATCAAGGGTTCTGGAGCGACAACATTGCCTTTCGATTTCGACATTTTTTCATCTTTCATCATTAGTAAACCATGCACAAAAACACGATCTGGTAAATGAAGACCTAAAGCCATCAAAAAGATCGGCCAATAGATTACATGGAAACGCGTAATATCATTCCCAACTAGATGAATTATTTCCGTATCTTCCGACCAAAACTTTTTAAATAACGAATCATCGTCACTTAGATATCCTAAAGCTGAGATATAATTAAGTAACGCATCGAGCCAAACATAAACCACGTGTTTGGGATTCTCTTTAATTTTAATTCCCCAATCAAAGGAAGTCCGTGAAATACAAAGATCTTCGAGTCCCGGTTTTATAAAATTATTCAACATCTCATTTTTGCGACTTTCCGGAGTGATGAAGTTTAAATTTTCTTCATAAAATTTGATCAACCGATCGGCATATTTGCTCATTTTGAAAAAATACGCTTCTTCTTCAGCTTGATGAACAGGACGTTTACAATCAGGACATATGTGCTCTTCCCCAACTTGTGAATCCGTCCAGAATGATTCACACGGGGTACAATACCATCCTTTATATGATCCTAAATAAATGTCCCCCTGTTCTAATAATTTAGTGAAAACTTTCTGCACAACTTTTTCATGCCGCACCTCTGTGGTACGAATATAATCATCGTTAGAAATGTTCAGTTCTTTCCATAACTTTTTAATACCTGAAACGATTTCATCCACGAATTGTTGCGGCGTTTTTCCCGCAGCCGCCGCATTTTTTTGAATCTTTTCACCATGTTCATCAGTTCCCGTCAAAAAGTATACTTCACGTCCAATCATCCGGTTATACCGAGCGATAGTATCGGCAACTGTCGTACAATAAGCATGTCCAATATGAAGCGAGGCGCTAGGATAATATATCGGTGTGGTAATATATAATTTGTTTTTCATAACGTTGTCTCCTATAGTTAAAAAAACCACCGCCCTGAAGGCGATGGTTTGATTATTTCATTCCGTATTTCTTCATGAAACGATCGACGCGGCCATCAGCTTGCGTAAATCTTTGTTTTCCAGTGTAGAACGGATGGCAGTTTGAACAAGTATCAACACGAATCTCTTCCTTGGTCGATCCCGTTTCAAATTCATTACCACAAGTAACGCAAGTTACTTTAACTCTGTGATACGCTGGATGAATGTCCTTTTTCATTTAAGTATCTCCTTCCGCCTTAAACCTCAAATGTGTTTAAAGAAAGCGTATAAACTATATCAAAAAATCATAAGTGCCGCAACTAAATCTTGCAAAATTATCGAAAACAACAAAAAAAGGCAGCCTTTTAAACTGCCTAACCTCTTTACTGAAGATATAAAACAACTTCTTTTAATTTTAAACTTTCTTTTACATCGATCACTCTTTGGTTTGTTGAACCTCTAAATAACAAAGATATATCGCGTTTATCACTCATATAGCGCCCATCGACTAAAACATCTGTCTTTTCTAAAATTTCTTGATACCGATTATCGTTTTTCGCTAACTCTTGCAATTCTTCAAACGTATAGCCGGTATAAACCCAAGTTGATAAATGATGTCGTTTGGCCATTTTTAATAAATCATTCGCGGCATCTAACTGATAAAATGGATCTCCCCCGGTTAAGGTAATGCCATCGATAGAATCATTATTTAAAATTCTCTTTTCGATTTCTTCAAGAGTTTTTTCTTTGCCTCCGTCTAATGGATGTGTCTCTGGATTATGACAACCTTTGCAATCATGCAAACAACCTTGCATAAATATCGCGGTTCTAATGCCTTCGCCATCGACGATTGATTCATCGATAATTCCACTAATCCGCATAGTGATTATGTTTAACGCGGTGCTCTACTTCAGCCCGTTTAGCATTATTGAATCGATCCAACGTTCCGACCAAATATCCTGTGATTCTTCTAATTCTTTCAAAATGTTGATCTTCGGTTTCTTTTCGACCACATTTTGGACAAACGTTATCGATGATTCCATTGTATCCGCAAACCGGATCGCGATCTACAGGATGATTAACCGATCCGTAACCGATTCCTTTTTCCTTCATATGACGAATGATCTTTTCAAAAGCTTTCGGGTTTTTGGTAAGATCGCCATCAACTTCTACATAAGAGATATGTCCCGCATTGGTTAAAGCGTGGTATGGTGCTTCAATATCGATTTTTCTAAACATCGAAATTCCATAATAAACTGGGACATGGAAAGAATTGGTATAGAACTCTTGATCGGTAACTCCTTCAATAATGCCAAATCTCTTTTTGTCCATTTTAACAAATCTTCCTGATAAACCTTCCGCCGGCGTCGCCAAAAGCGAGAAATTAAGTTTATAATCTTGCGCGGCTTTATCTAGTCTTTTTCTCATTCTTCCGATAATTTCAAGGCCTAATTTTTGCGATTCTTCGCTTTCGCCGTGATGTTTGCCTGTTAAAACTTTTAATGTTTCTGCCAAACCGATAAATCCGACAGAAAGCGTTCCGTGTTTAATAACTTCGCCAACTTCATCATTCATGCTCAATTTATCGGAATCAATCCAAACTCCTTGGCCCATTAAGAAGGGGAAATTATAAACTTTCTTATGTTTTTGAATTTCAAATCGTTCAAGCAACTGTCTGATGCACAATTCCATCATCGCATCAAGGCGCGAATAAAATTCATCGAGATTTTTACTTAATAATGCAAGGCGCGGTAAATTTATCGAGGTGAACGATAAATTTCCTCTGCCACACGTGATTTCACGAGTCGGATCATAAACATTTCCCATAACTCTAGTTCTACAACCCATGTAAGCAACTTCGGTGTTGTAATCGCCTTCTTTATAATATTGTAAATTGAATGGGGCGTCGAGGAAGGAGAAATTCGGAAACAACCGTTTTGAAGAACAAACGATTGATTTCATAAATAAATCGTAGTTCGGATCGCCTTCTTTGTAGGAAATACCATCTTTAACTTTAAAAATTTGAATCGGGAAAATCGGCGTTTCTCCATCTCCTAAACCGGCCATTGTGGCATCCAACAATTTGTCGATTACCAATCGTCCTTCAGGAGAGGTGTCGGTTCCATAGTTTAAACTTGAAAACGGAACTTGAGCGCCGGCTCTTGAATGCATGGTATTAAGATTGTGAATGACCGCTTCCATCGATTGCAAAGTCGCATCTTCGATATCTTTTTCCGAATCAACTTTAACTTTAGCGATAATTTTATCGATATTATCAAATTCGGAAGCTAATCTCTTCTTCAATTCTTTTTCAAAATCGTCGCGTAAATACGAAGGAACTAATCCAGTTTCTTCTTCGATTTTAGCAAATAATTCTTTAACTTCTTCTAAAGTAACTTTATCTTCAAGAAAATTCGCGATTTTAAAGAAATTATTTCTGAAGATCTTTTTATAGCTCTTTCTGACTCCGGGCGCCATCGAATAGTCGAAGTTGGGTACCGATTGACCGCCGTGTTGATCGTTTTGATTGGCTTGAATGGCGATACACGCTAAAGCCCCATAACTTCTAATATCATTGGGTTCTCTTAAAAAACCATGTCCGGTTGAAAAGCCGCCTTTAAATAATTTTAAAAGATCGATTTGACAGCACGTCATCGTTAAACTATAGAAATCCAAATCGTGAATATGAATATCGCCTTCGATATGTGCTTTGGCGATATCTTTTGAAATCATATTATTCAAATAGAAATATTTGGCAGTTTCAGAACCATACTTGAGCATCGTTCCCATCGCTGTATCTCCATCGATATTAGCATTTTCACGTTTTACATCATTTTTCGAAGCGTCTAGAAGGGCAATATCTTTAATCGTGCTCATTAAGTTACTCTTGGCTTCACGGACCTTGCTTCTTTCGTTACGATAAATGATGTATGCTTTTGCCGTCGTGGCATAATCGTGATTAATTAATACTTTTTCGATGATATCTTGAACGTCCTCAACCGAAGGTTTTTGATCTTTATATATTGTGGATAAATTTTCCACAACTTCATCGACAATTTTACCGATCGGTAAGTCCTCTTCAGTGGCTTCCGCGGCTTTGGAAATCGCTTGATAAATTTTATCTATTTCAAATTTAACAACACGTCCATCTCTTTTGATTACTTGCTTAATCATAAATCGTATTTCCTTTCCTAAAATGCTTTAAAATGCGTATTTTTAGCCATTTTTGGGGCTACAAAAACTAAATGCCATTACATTTGATTATATCTTTGGTATTATTTGTATCCAAACTGATGCTTGGCAAGTGAATTATATAATTATTGAGCTCAGTAAATCAACCTAAATGCTAAAATTTTTTTTCCACAATTGCCGATTGTTTATATGTTGAAAAGTTGTCTCTTAAAAGATTGATATATTTGATTTATTTTATTGGAAAAGAAGATTAAAATAATGATGTCAAGAAAGGAATTGTAAAATTTTATGAATCTTATCAATCGGTTTATTAAATATGTTCAATACGAGACCACTTCAGATGAAAATTCTGCTTCGTATCCATCTTCTCTCTCTCAAAAAGAATTTGCCAAAGTTCTCTTTAACGACTTAAAAGAATTAGGGGTTAAAGATTTAACGCTCGACGAATATAGTTTGATTTACGGGGGAATTGAAGGAGATTCTTCTTTACCGACAATCGGTCTTATTGCTCATATGGATACTTCACCTGAACTTCAAGGTGGCAATTTTATCCCTAAAATTATCGAGAATTATGACGGAGGAATCATTGAATTAAATAAAACTTATCGTTTAGATCCTCAAGAATTTACAAATTTAAAGGATCATCTCAATCAAACTTTGATCGTTACCGATGGTGAGCATCTTTTAGGTGGCGATGACAAAGCCGGAATCGCCATTATTTTTGAAATTATCGAATACTACTTATCGCACCTAGAGATAAAACACGCTCCGATAAGATTTTGTTTTACTCCGGATGAAGAAATTGGAAATGGTGCTAGCCATTTCTCTATCCATAAAATGAAAGCGGATATCGCTTATACTATCGATGGCGGTCGCTATAATGAAGTTAATTACGAAAACTTTAATGCCTATAGCGTCTCAGTCAAAGTCTTAGGGCGTAGCGTCCATCCCGGAAGTGCCAAAAATCTTTTGCTTAACGCGATTACTATCGCCATGGAATATCACGATTTGCTTCCAAAAGATATGGTTCCGGAAAAAACAGAAGGCTATGAAGGATTTAATCATCTTTGCGATATTAAAGGAAGTGTCGAAGAATGCGAGATGTCATATATCGTCAGAAATCATGATCTCAATCAAGCGAAAAAACAAGTCCAAATGTTTTTAACAAACGCTTCTATCATCCAAGAAAAATATCCGCGCGTAAATGTCATCGTCACCTATAAAGAAAGTTATCGAAATATGTACGATTATTTTAAAGATCATCCTTTGGCAATCGATAAATTAAAAATCGCTTTTGAAAAAGCCAAAGAAGAGATTGTCTTTAATCCTATAAGAGGGGGCACCGATGGAGCTCACATCACTTTTATGGGATTACCTTGTCCAAATCTTGGAACC
The DNA here is from genome assembly GCA_947627505.1 of uncultured Bacilli bacterium. Taxonomy (GTDB): domain Bacteria; phylum Bacillota_I; class Bacilli_A; order RFN20; family CAG-449; genus CANQAG01. The sequence goes on from CANQWG010000043.1 coordinate 8,953, forward strand.
GGAGATTATAATTGCCACGGACGTTATGAATATGTATCCGTCGACGAAATGAAAAAAGTCGTAAAAATTCTCAAAGCTTTATTAGAAGCTTAACAATCTTATTTGATAAATGCTTTCCCGTCGCGATTGACTTTTACAAAGAGAGGTTCATCCCCTCTTTCGGTTTCTAGTTCAACCGGTAAGCCGTATTCTTGGTTATAATATAATGCATACTCAATCAAAAAACTATCTTTGGGATCTTCTTTAAATTTTACGATTAAGACCATCTCGTCTTCGCTTTTATATCCTTTAAAGGTCGCCACTTCATCCGTTTTATAAACCGGCAAATTATCATATTGTCGCGGACTTCTTTCTTGATGTGGTTCTAATACTGCAACCATCACAAAGGCAGTTACAGTAATCATCAAATATAATCCTAAAGTATAAACTACCCGATAAATAATCTTAAAAAAAGTCATGTTTTATCACCATGACTTAGTATGTCCAAATTTATCGATTTCTTTTATTTTTAAAATATGTTTTCAATATTTCTTCCGCTTCGCTTTTTAGTATTCCCCCATCAACTAACGGACGATGATTGACAAAAGGTTGTTCGTAAAGTGAAAAAGTTTCGTTTAACACTCCGCCTTTTTGATCAGATGCCGCGTAAACCACTCTCATTATGCGTGATAAAAAAATCGCTCCCGCACACATCGGACAAGGTTCTAACGTTACGTATAAAGTACAATTTAATAAGCGCCACGACATGAGTTTTTTACTGGCTTTTTCAATCGCCACTATTTCAGCGTGCTTTGTCGCTTGCTTTTTAGTTTCTTTTAGATTATGCCCTCTAGCGATAATCTTATTGTCTTTTACAATTACGCAACCGATTGGAACTTCATCAAGCAAAAGCGCTTTTTTAGCTTCCTTTAAGGCTTCACGCATGAATTTTTTATCTTGATCCATAATTTTTAAAAAACCACCGCACACTTACGAACAACTTAAGGCTGCTACCTTCCGGTCCTGACCTGGTTCGTCTCCGCAAGTCGCGATGGCATAATTATTATACTTAAAATAAACGCTGTTTTAAAGTTTTTGAATTAGAAAGTTAAGTTTTCCTATTTAATAACTTTAAGAC
>CANQWG010000044.1 GCA_947627505.1 uncultured Bacilli bacterium
TCAGTTTTTTTACTACATTTTTTATTCTTTCAATTTTCTTCCTTTATTTGTTGCACTTGCTTTTATAATTAACCAATTTAACGTATTTGGTTGTTAATTTTAATATGCTTTGGCAAAAAGCACTACTTTTTTAGCCTTTTTGCCACAAACAGGACAAACATCTCCGATAGGTTCTTGATTGAAGGGCATACAACGCGATGTTGCGTTAGTGTCTTGCTTAATCTTGTTTTCACAAGCCTCATCGCCACACCACATCATCTTCACATAACCGCCTTTTGTTTCTAAAATTTCTTTGAACTCATCATACGAATGAGCCTCGGTTGTGTGAGATAAAAGATACGTTAAAGCTTTTTTATACATTTCATCGTGAATCGTATTGAGTAAAGTTGGAATCGTCTTTTCGAGATCTTCAATCTTTACCTGCAATTTTGTTCCATCGTTACGTTTCCCGACAGTCACTAAATCTTGAGCCAAATCGCGTGGTCCAACTTCGATTCTTAACGGGACCCCTTTCATTTCGTATTCGGAGAATTTCCAACCCGGCGAATGATCCGAATCATCAATTTTAACTCTTAATCCTAAATTTATAAGTCTCTTTTCGATTTCTCGTGCCTTATTTAGCACACCTTCTTTTTGCATTTGAATCGGAATGATAACGACCTGTGTCGGAGCCACATAAGGTGGTAAAACCAAGCCATTATCATCACCATGTACCATAATAATTGCACCTAAAAGTCGCGTCGATACACCCCATGAAGTTTGGTGAACAGGATGCAATAGATTATCGCGTCCCAAAAAGCGAATATTGAAAGCTTCCGCAAATCCGGTTCCAAAATTATGGGTTGTTCCTGATTGGAGGGCTTTTCCATCAGGCATTAAAGCTTCGATGGTATAAGTTTCTTTAGCCCCGGCAAATTTTTCCTTTTCTGTTTTTTGTCCCGTGGTAAAAGGAATCGCCAAAAGATCGCGTCCCATGCGATTATAAACTTCTAACATATCTAAAACTTCCGTTCGGGCTTCAAGTTCCGTTTCATGAATTGTATGCCCTTCTTGCCATAAAAATTCACTGCCTCTTAAAAATGGACGTGTGGTTTTTTCCCATCTGACAACTGAACACCATTGATTGTATTTTTTCGGTAAATCACGATAAGAACTTACAATTTTAGCATAGTGCTCACAAAATAATGTTTCACTAGTGGGACGAATGATCAGTTCATCATCCAAAATGTTATTTCCACCCTTAGTGACTATTGCACACTCCGGGGCAAATCCTTCAACATGATCTTTTTCTTTTTGAAATAACGATGAAGAAATGAGCATCGGCATATAGACATTTTCATGACCGGTCTCTTTAAATTTTCTATCTAGATAATTTTGAATTTGTTCCCAAATTGCATATCCATATGGACGATAAATGATAAAGCCCTTAATCGATGAATAATCCATCAATTCTGCTTTTCGGCATACATCAGTATACCATTGGGCAAAGTCAACTTCTTGAGCGGTAATCGCTTCATTTTTCTTTATATCTGCCATAGTTAATAACCTCGTCTAATATTATAGTAACTAAACATTTTACAAGCAAGAAAGAAATCGTTCATTTTGACTATGCTAGTGCTTGTCCCCAATTAACCGGTCGATTAGAAGAATTCCACGTCTCACTCCATCCATTGGGTTTTGTTTGAACTTCACAATTGATAGTTAAATTTGAGCAATTTCCAAAAGCATCGTCGCCAATAATTAAAACACTATTTGGAATCACGATATTCGATAAAGCCGTACAAAATGCGAATGATTCTTTACCGATTTCTTGAAGCCCTTTTGGAAGAATTAAACTATTTAACGAATCACAATCATAAAAAGATGAATCTCCGATGCTTTTAAGACTTGATGGCAAACTAACTTCCGTTAAAGAGTGACATTGTTTAAAAGCTTCTCCGGCAATCGCGGTAGTTTTCGAATTAACATTTATCGATCTTATAGATTGGTCTTTAGTTTTTATAAAAGCCACATAATTGTTATTAACGTTTCCTAGATAATGACCATTACCATCAAATTCGTAATAGGTCAAATTGGGACAATTATCGAAAACGTGTGATCCGATGTGTGTAACGGAATTGGGAAGTGAAATATCAACCAATGACGAAGTATTATAAAAAGCGTAATCCCCGATGCCAGTAACAGTGTATTCAATATCGTTTACACTAATTTTTTCGGGAATTGTAATTTCTTTAATTGAAGTAAGGCGTTCTGTAACCATCGCCTCATCATTTTTCAAAAGATATTTTAAACCATTGCTAGTGTAAAGATCTTCAGATGCAACATTCCAATAAACCGGGCGACAACTGGAATTAAAAGAACTATCCCATCCTTCAGGCATCGCTTCACTTTGACAATAGATAACTAGCGAATAACAACCGTAAAAAGCTTGATGACCGATATAAGCGATTGACGAAGGTAAATAGATTGATTTCAAAGCTCCAAAACCCGCAAAAGCATAATCGGCGATAATTTTTGTAGACGTATGGATAGTCGCCGATGCAATTGAACTATTGCTTCCGTATACTAAGGCAAAATGGTCATCGGTCGCACTTTGCAAGTAATAACAATTACCACTTAAAGTATAGGTAAGACGACTGCAGCCTCTAAACGCATTTCTTCCGATACTTTGTAAAGTATCCGGTAAAATTATCGAAGTGATCTCGTTGCAATTTAAAAAAGCGTCGGTAGCAATTCGAACAACCGGTCTATTTAAAATTTCCGAAGGAATTACCACCTGTGCTTGGTTTCCCAAATACTTCGTGATCGTCACTCCGGTTTCTGTTACTATATAGTTGTAATCGCTTTGATTCCAAAAGGCATAAAGCGTAATATTTGAAGTTACCACATCTTCAGAAAAATTCCAAAAATCATCACCATTTTTAGTTTTAGTCCACCCTACAAAATTATAACCGTTTCTTTTCACGGTCACTTCATAATCAAGCAAACAATCCTTTGATACTTCCAAAATAAAACTTGATTTATTGTTTTCAAAATAACCACCATTGGAATCAAAAGTAACCTCATAGTAATTTGAAAGTGAAGATGGTGAATAATTGGAACTAGTAGATGAAGAATTATCATTACAACTAGTCAATAAGGAAAATAAAATGCTAATAAATGCGATTATTTTAATTTTTTTCATAGTTACCTCGAATTTTATTCTTTAACTAAAGAATAACTTCTTTGACGATACAATGCAAGAAAAAGCCTTTTGATTGACGCTCATCAATTTAGCAAATAAAAAGCGTGATTATTCACGCTTAATAAGTCTTCTTTCTGATTTTACCATCTTTTTTATGGATCGTATGGGTACCATCGTTTCTTTCGGCTAAATCTTTAGCGTACGCGATGGCTTCTGCTTGAGTATCGAATAATTTGATGGCTTTTTCACCTTTAGCAAATTTCACTTGCCATTTACCATCCTTTTCTCGACGAGAAACATGGTAATTTTTCTTCATATTCTTTTTATCTTCTTCGACACTTTTATCTTCCACGACAACTTCTTTTTCTTTAGTCTTTTTAACTACTTCTTTCGCTTCATCTTTTTTAGTTTCGACTTTTTTAGGCGAAACTTTTTTAGGTGCAACTTTCTTTGGTTCGGTTTTTGCAGGTTCGACTTTGGTTTCTTTTTTTACCGGTTCTTCAGTTTGTTTTACGGCTAATTTTTTTTCTTCTTTTAATCGTCTCTTTTCATCTTTCTTATCAACCCTCGAGCGAATTCTTTCTTCTTTCGCTCTTTGTCTTTCTTCTTTAGTTTTCATATATAACCTCCACATAAATATAAATTGCTTATCAATAATATAAGACAAATCGATAAAATTTTAAAGTCCGAAGCAAATATTTTGTCGAATTTTGCAATTATATTTTCTCATTTTTAAAGTAAAAAAAATAATATTATTATCCAATTTTTTCTATTCTAATACCAACTTATTTATAACAATTAAATTGTATTAGTAAATAAAAGGCATTACTGCCTTTTATTTACTTTTATATTCTCGTTTATACACTTCATATAATTCTTTAAAACGATTAAAGTGAACGACTTCACGTTGTCTTAAAAACAGAAGTGGTTTGATAACTTCAGCATCGGTAGCTAAATCGATTAAATGTTCATAAGTTGCTCTCGCTTTTTCTTCGGCAGCCATATCTTCCGATAAGTTGGCAATAAAATCTCCGGTCGCTCCAATACCCGTGACTGAAAAATCTTGACCATTTGCATCAACGGGGAACATATCTATTCCGTGAGTGGCAAAATTACCACCTAATCCTCCCTCTTCTAATTCTTGAATTGTCGCATCTTTGGTCAATTGATATACCATCATGCAAATCATTTCAACATGTCCTAGTTCTTCAGTTCCGATATCTGTTAAAAGAGTTTTTCCTCTTTCATCCGGCATCGTGTAACGATGATTTAAATAACGAATTGCCGCGCCTAATTCTCCATATGGACCACCATACTGAGTAAGAATATATCTTGCCATTCGCACATCTTTATGCTTAATGTCAATCGGATATTGTGTTCTCTTTTGATAAGTAAACATTTTTTCTCCTCCTTACATCTTTCTGACCCATACACTTGGAGTTAAAATCCAAGAAAAAGTTCCACTTACGTCTTTCGCGGCCGAAGGCATCAACGGATCATATTTTGAATTATATTCGGCAATCAACTCGTTGGCTTTTTTATTGTAATCCATAAAAATATCGATCACTCGTTTATCCGTCGGATAAACATCTAAATAAAGCTTTAAATCATGTGCTGCGTTGGAGTAGGCATCAATATTAAAAAGCAACATTTGCTCATCGGTTTTTGCCTCTAATTTACCAGGATTATAGTTTTTGTACCCCTGGTATTGGTTTTTAAAGATATTTCCTTTCTCTAACGCTTCATCGGGGCTATAGAGATCTTTACTCACTAAATCATATTTAGGTTTTTCAACCGCTCTCATTTCCGGTTCTAACGGATAAGTAGGAACAAAGAAAAGAGGGCCATAGCTTGAATAAAACATACTTTACCTCCTAAAGTAATGTATGTTTATTGGGGAAAATGACCTAATCAAAACGCCTATTTATCTTTGAGGTTAACTTAATTTATCGTTTGAGATTGATTTTTTAATATCTTTATTTGGCAAAAGTTTCTTTTTTACCTTCTTAGTATCTAATTCTTGAATGCTCGATTTTAAAGCTTCCATTAAATCGACAATTTTAACTTCCGGTTCTTTTTTAGGGGTAATAATTTTTCGTCCTTTGATTTTATCTTCGATGGCTTTTTTTACTCTTTTTGCATATTCATCATGATATTTTGTAGGATCAAAAGGAGCTGTCATTTCTTTTATCAATAGTTTTGCCATCTTCACTTCCGCAGCACTCGGCACATCAAAATTCAATTCAAGCGGATATGGTTTTATCTCCTCATTAAAGAACAATGTGGAAAGAATCATTTTTTTATTTACGGATCGAACCAATACCAAAACTTCTTTGGTTCCTAGCACTGTTTTACCCAAACCGGCTTTATTTTCTTCTTCAAGTATTTTTAAAAGCAAGCAAAAAGGTTTATCGGCGCCATTTGGAACCACATAGTATGACTTATCAAGATACAAAGGATCGATCTCTTTTAAATCGACAAATTGCTCTAAAGTTATATTCTTATCTTTAGGAGTTTTCAGCTTTTCAAACTCATCGTTTGTCAATGTTACATATTTACCATCTTCATATTCATAACCACGAATTATATCTTCATTCTTTACTTCTTTATTATTGCATTCCACGCAGGTTTTTTTATATTGAATTTTAGATTTGGTTTTTGAATCAAACAAGCGAAAGGTAATGGAACTATCTTGCGTTGCTAAATGTAGTGTTATTGGAATATATACAAAACCAAAGCTTAAATTACCTTTAAAACTATATGCCATAGATCTACCTCTTTGTTTCTTATTTTTAACCGAAAATAAGATTTTACCCTGAATAAAAGATACAAAATTTAAAGATACTAAAATTATGAACAATTTAAAAAAATATCAAGAAAAAAGAGATTTCACCAAAACCGGTGAACCAAAAGGAAAAATTTATAAACATTCATCTGAAAAAATCTTTGTCGTTCAACATCATTATTCTAAAAAAGAGCATTATGATTTTAGACTTGAATACAACGGTTACCTTTTAAGTTGGGCCGTTCCTAAAGGTCCTTCATTAAATCCTAACGATAAACGTCTTGCCGTCATGACCGAAAATCATCCTTACGAGTACAAGGATTTTGAAGGTGAAATCCCAAGTGGCGAATATGGTGCCGGAAAAGTCGAAATATACGATAATGGCACTTATAAGGCATTGAAGTCCTTTAAATCCGGCTTAAAACAAGGAATGCTTAAATTTGAATTAAATGGTAAACTTCTCAAAGGAAAATTCGCTTTAATCAAAATGGACGATAAAAATTGGCTTCTCATCAAAGAAAAAGATCAATTTTGTGTCACAAATGAAAAGACAAAACAACCGATTAAAAAGGTTTCGTCTTATCAAAACCCATTTCATGAATATCAAGTCGAATTAGCCATTTTGAACGAAGATTTGCCAAAAGAAAAAGGTTGGATTTATGAAATCAAATACGATGGTTATCGAATTACAGCTTTAATAGAAAATAACAAAGTACAACTTTTTTCAAGAAATAATCAAAATTTAACCCTTAAATTCAAAGCGATAGAAAAAGCCTTAGAAAAGTTTTCAACTAATCGGGCGATGATTTTAGATGGGGAAATTGTCAAATTTGACAATCAAGGACGAAGTGATTTTCAAGCATTACAAACCGCTATTAAAAAGCAAGAAAGCGAAAAACTGACTTATGTCATTTTTGATATTCTTTCTCTAGATGGAAAAGATCTTCGAAATCTTCCCTTAATCAAACGAAAAGAAATATTAAAATCCTTGTTCAAAAATAAACCATCTAATCTTCTTTATAGCGCACATATCGAAACTAACGCTAAAACATTTTATAATAAGGCTAAAGAATTGTCTTTAGAGGGAATTATTGCCAAAAAGAAAGATTCAGTTTATTTAGGTAAAAGAAGCGGTAACTGGATTAAATTGAAATTTAGAAAAAGCGACGACTTTATAATCGGCGGTTATATTTATTCAAACAAAGTTAATGGCACTATTAAATCATTATTATTAGGACGCTATGAGGATAATAAACTTCATTATTGTGGCAAAGTAGGAACCGGTTTTAATAAAGATAACTCCGACGATTTAATTAAAAAATTTAAATCGCTAACGCGTCAAAAAAATCCTTTTTGCGATCTTTCAAAAACCAATGAAAAAATCATATTTTTAAAACCGATATTAATCGGGGAAATTGAATTTGCAGAATATACCGCTGAAGGTCTTTTACGCCAAGCCAGTTTTAAAGGGCTTCGCACCGATATCGATTTATCAGAAAAAAATCAATCTTTACCAAATAGCGTTACTTTATCAAATCCAAACCGAATTCTCTACCCTAAACTAAAAATAACTAAACAAGACGTTTATGATTATTATCAAAAAGTCGGTTCTTTAATGCTTAACTACCTTTCATTACGACCTCTTTCTGTTTTAAGATGCCACGATACAATTGAAAATAGTTTTATCAAACGACATCCTGCCACTAAAGAAAATATTAAGACCTTTTTTACGATGACCAATGGTCAAAAGCAAGAATATTTTTATGTCGATTCGTTAATGGGAATCCTTCAAGAAGTTCAAAACGGGAGTGTGGAATTTCACATTTGGGGTACTTCAGTAACGCAGTTATCTACGCCAAATTATCTGGTATTTGATTTAGATCCAGATTTGAATATGGATTTATCTTTAGTGCGCCAAGGAGTTAAAAATTTAAAAAAATTGTTAGACGAACTGCATCTACGTTCTTTTTTAAAGACCAGCGGCGGCAAAGGATATCATGTTGTCGTTCCTTTTTCTAAGGTTAAATCGTGGCAAAAACTCGCAACTTTTTCAAAAGGCATCGCGTTAACTTTAGAAAAACGTTATCCTGATCTTTTCACTACCAATATTCGAAAAGATGCACGAAAAGGCAAGATTTTTGTCGATTGGTTACGCAATAAAAAGGGTGCAACAAGCATCGCTCCATATTCCTTAAGAGCTCGTGAAAAAGCGTCGATTTCTTGGCCGATTACATGGAATAAATTAGATATGATTGCTCCTAGTGAAATCACAATTACTAATTATCAAAAATATCTTAAAACCAATCCGTGGCGCGATTTTCAAAAAGTCGCCATGAAACAAAGTTTATAAATACTCATGAAGCTTTACTCGCAAACATAAAAAACGCTTCGATAGCGGTTTGATCGCAACCTTCTGATTTAACTATATGAACTTTATTTAACACATAATCTAACATCATTTGATAGTACATGGTTTCCAATGGCTGCGGTTTTGTATTTTGAAAATACGGCACAATCAAATCGCCACCGCGCGCATTGAAAAAACAACGAACCACCCCTCGATCTATTAAAGTGTTATTTTCTTCGAAAAATAAATCAAGTTCTTTGCTTTTTCTCTCGTTGATTTGGATTATCTCAAGTTGCAAACGTTTTAGTTTTCCTTGATCTTGCATATGATTATGCATAATTAAATAACTTGATTTAGAAAAGATTGTAAATCGATACAATTTAAGTGAAAATGGTAAAATTTTTCGTTTGTTATAAACTTTAAATCGCTCATTTGATAAATTTTCACTCGTCACCGCTTTAGTAAATTCGCTCCATGAAGCCGGCTCTATTTTATAATGAATGAAATCAATTTCCGGTGCCGGTAACGCTAACCATTCACATAATAAAGTTCCAAAATTGAATAGCAAAAAATTAGCAAAGATCATCACACATAAAAACTCATATCCATCAAAGATATAGCATCCCACAACACACAATGGTAAAGCCACGAATAATGTGATAATAATCAAATAAAAAAACATTTTATCCCATAAAAGATAGCGTTTATAAAGCTTAAGGCGCCTTTGTCCTCTCTTTGTTTTATTCATTTCTTTACTAACCCGTATTTTTTATCACTATTATTATATTAAATACTTAAAAAACATTCAAGTTAGCACACTTGGCGATTAAAAAAGATGACTTTAAAGGTCACCTTTTTCTTTTTTTCTTTTTCGAATGGCTCCCGTCTTTTGAAAATTACCTCGAAAAATTTCGGAGAAATAAAGTAAAAAAAGAAACTATAATAATAAAAACAAT
>CANQWG010000045.1 GCA_947627505.1 uncultured Bacilli bacterium
ATAATATTTTTTATATTTGCAACTCATCTTTGTGTCCTTTTTTGTCTTTTTCATTAAAATACAATTTCCTAGTTAAACAAAAAAGTTCTAGTTTTGCTGACTAGAACTTTTTTATAATTTAAAATTTTGGCATTCTTCCACTTTTATAAAGGGAGCTCATTTCTTTCATCGATTTTTTCATTTGATCAAATTGATTTAACAGCCGATTAATATCACTTGAATTCATCCCGCATCCTTTAGCAATACGTATTTTGCGGGAATTTTTGATAATTTCCGGATGTTTTCTTTCGTCTTTAGTCATTGAATTGATGATCGCTTTAGTCTTATTCATCATCACTTTGGCTTTTTCTTGATCTTCTTCTGAAATCTTCGGCATTCCCGGGATCAGTTTCAAAAGTCCTCCAAAAGAGCCTAATCGATTAATCTGTTCCATTTGAGCCAACATATCGTTAAGGTCAAACTTACCATCCATCATTTTATTAAATGAACGTTTTGCCTGTTTTTCATCGATCTCTTCTTGTACTTTTTCCACTAAAGTAACGACATCGCCCATTCCAAGGATGCGATCAGCCATGCGGTCTGGATAGAATACTTCTAGATCATCCAATTTTTCTCCAACACCAATATATTTAATCGGTACTCCGGTTAAATGCTTTATCGATAAAGCCGCGCCGCCTCTAGCGTCACCATCAAGTTTCGACATCACCATACCGGTAAGTTTTAACTGCTGATTAAAAGCATTAGCGACATTTACGGCATCTTGACCGGACATCGCATCAACTAAAAGCAAAACTTCGGTGGGTTTAACTTCTTTTTCAATATCCTGCAATTCTTTCATTAATATTTCGTCAATGTGCAAGCGACCGGCAGTATCGATAATCACCACGTCGAATTTTTCTTCGTAAGCTTTTGCTACTGCCTTTTTGGCGATTTCAACTGGCGAAATATCCACACCCATATTCATAACTTCGACATCGATTTGTTTTCCGATAGTTACCAATTGTTCTATTGCCGCGGGACGATACACGTCACCGGCAACTAACAATACTTTTTTGGCCATTTTTCGCTTAAATAGTCGCGCCAACTTACCAGAAGTAGTAGTTTTACCCGATCCTTGCAAACCACACATCATGATAATCGTCGGTTTATTGATTTCAAAACGAATATCGCATTGATCAGCTCCGAGTAAATCAACAAGTTCGTCATGAACTATCTTAACTAACATCTGTCCCGGGCTAACTTTGTTCAACACTTGCTGTCCTAAGGCTTTTTCTTTTACGGCACCGACAAATTCTTTGACAACTTTAAAATTGACATCTGCCTCTAAAAGAGCCACACGTATCTCTTTTAGCATGTCCTCCATATTTGATTCTGTTAAACGAGCTTGACCTCTTAAACGTTTAACAATTCCTGTCAAACGGTCTTGCAATGATTCAAAAGCCATATCTTTATAACCTTTCTTTTATCTTATCTATATCTGAAACAAAATCATTAGATTTCTTTAAATCTTCTAAAGACGCGACTATTTGCTCTCTTTTTTCTAAAAATCGCAATTTCATTTCATATTCTTCAAGAGCATTTACCGCTTTTTTCAAAGCGTCGTAAACCGCATTTCTAGAAATTTTCATCTGTGAGGCAATCTCTCCAAGAGAAAGATCAAAACCATAATATAATTCAACCAAGTTTTTTTGATTTTCCGTCAAAAGATTACCGTATACATCAAATAATTTATTTACGTGAATACTTTTTTCTAACTCCATCATCTAAATTAAGCTCCAAAGTAAAGTAAACAAAATTAAAATAACAAAGTATATTGCCACTAATTTGTGAAATTGTACATCTTTAAATGCTTCTTTTTTATTTCCACGATAAGAAAAGAAAGCAAATACAAAAGCTAATACTAAATCAATCACAATTTCGATGGTTATAAAGCTTAGTCGCATATAACTGAGAATTGTTCTTAATACAATTTGAAGTAACAAAATTGCTACAAACCAGATTAAACTAGCCATTATTTTCATCACCACCTAAACAAAGGCCATATAAATATTGATCTAAATCGAATTCTTCTAAATCATCCATCTTTTCGCCTAAACCAATAAAGCGCACTGGAATCCCTAATTCATCTCGAATTGCTAGAATGATACCGCCTTTTGAAGTTCCGTCCATTTTCGTGATTACAACACCACTTACATCAGTACATTCTTTAAAGGCCTTAGCTTGAATAACTCCATTTTGTCCCGTTGTCGCATCGATAATCAAAAATGTTTCATGCGGAGCATTTAGGATTTCTTTTTGAATTACCCGTTTCATTTTTGAAAGTTCCGCCATTAAGTTAACTTTATTTTGAAGGCGTCCTGCAGTATCAACGATGATTAAATCGGCGCCAATTTCCTTTCCCTTTTTCATACCATCATAAGCTACAGATGAAGGATCGGCAAACTCTTTTCCGACAACGATTTCACAATTCAATCGCGAAGCCCAAATCGTCAACTGTTCGGTAGCGCCCGCTCTAAAAGTATCTCCTGCAACTAATAAAACTTTTTTTCCTTGATCAATATAACGTTTTGCTAACTTAGCGATAGTCGTTGTTTTTCCAACTCCATTTACCCCAACTACAAGCAAGACGGTAGGACCATCCTTAGAAAAGACAATTTCATTTTGAATATCGTCTCCTTGTTGTGCATATGAAACAAACATTTTATCGACTAGCAATTCATTAATATCGCTCGGATTAGAAATTCCATTTAATCTAGATTCCTTTTTAGTAGCGTCGACAATCTCTAAAGCTAGATTTACGCCGACGTCGGCTTCAATCAAAATCTGTTCTAATTCATCAAAATAATCATCATCTACCTTTTGATAACGAGCCGCCAAAAGTTTCAACTTACTAGAAAAATTTCGTCGTGATTTATCTAATCCGGCAACATATTTATCTTTTTGAGCATTAGATTTGCCACTTATTTTTTCTTTTAAAAATTTAAATAGTCCCATAGTTAAGCCCTCTTAGACAAAGCATCTTTAGCCGCTTCTTGCTCTGCTTTCTTTTTTGAAGGTCCTTTACCGCGACCGAGAATATAGCCCTCATAATGAGCCTCAACCACAAAACATTTATGTTGAGCGTCACCTTCTTCAGAAACAATCACGTAAGAAACCGTACCTCTTCGATCAGTTTGCACATCTTCTTGAAGCTTCGACTTATAATCGGTTATCGAATCTAAATCGATATTTAATATTTTATCCATAAAAATGGTCTTGATAACTCTATAAACTACATCAAACCCTTGATCTAAATAAATTGCACCGATAAAAGCCTCAAAAACATCTTCTAAAATTTTATTAGAATTGCTGCCTCCGCTTTTTTGTTCGCCGCGACCCAATCTTATCGCATCGCCGATTTTTAGTTCTCTCGCAAATTCCGCTAAAGAAATGCCTTGAACTAATTGCGCTCTAACCTTTGTCATATTTCCTTGATCCATGTAAGGATAATTACGATAAATCAAATCGGCTACAACTAAATCCAAAACACCATCACCAACAAATTCTATTCTTTCATAATCTTTAGAATTATCATGTCTTTCGTTAGCATATGAAGGGTGAGAAAAAGCTTCAAGGTAAAGATTCTCGTTTTTTACCTCAATGTTAAACTTTTTGAGTATTTCTTTATAACTACTCAATTTCCCCAACTCCTTGTTTTAAAAGTTCTACAACCTTGCCTTCTACCATACGATAAGCGACGTCTAAAGCACAAGAAAAAGAATAACCATCCGATGAACCATGTGCTTTAACAACGACACCATTGACCCCCAAAAGCATCGCCCCACCGGTTGATTTATAATCCATAGTTTCTGACATTTCATCGAAACCTTTTTTAGCCAAAACATATCCGATTTTAGATTTTAGATTTCTATAAAAAGCTTTTTTGATCATGCCTTTCATCATCGAAGCCACACCTTCTACCGACTTTAGAAATACATTTCCGGCAAAGCCTCCGGTAACGATCACATCGCAGTCTCCGTTTAAAGCATCTCGTCCTTCGATATTTCCTACAAAACCTTCAAAATTCATCTCTTTAAGCATTTTGTGGGCTTCTTTAACCTCAGGGCTTCCTTTTTCATCTTCAGCACCATTGCTCAATAAATAAATTTTCGGTTTTTCAACTTTCATCACTTTGTTTGAATATATACGTCCCATCTTAGCAAATTGTACTAATTGTTCCGGTGTGTTTTCATTACTTGCACCGATATCTAGAACTACAACTTTCTTTCCTTTAATTGCAGTTGGAAATGGTGAAATCAAAGCTGCTCTATCGACACCCTCAACTAACTTTAATTTAACTGTTGCTGCCGAAAGAAAACCACCAGTCGAACCAGCGGAAACAACGCCATCATAACCATTTTCTTTCATTAAATCCAAAGCGATCATCATCGATGACTTGCGCATTCTCATCACTTCAAGCGCGCCACTTTCCATCGGTACCACATCACGAGCATCTACTATCTCAACATTATTCTCTGATTGAAGTTCTTCAAGTTCTTCCTTTTTTCCAACAGCAATGATTTTCACATTGCTATGTTTGGTTAAAAACAATTTAATACCGGCAACTGTTACTTTTGATCCTCCATCGGATCCCATGCAGTCAACTACTAAAGTGTACATAAAAACACCCCTTTCATTGGCATTATACCACTAATTGGTTAACTATTGAAAGCCCGACAATCACACTTTAACAATTATCTAAAATCATTCAAATAATGTCAGTTTAGTTTCTTTAATCCTTCTTCTTTTAGCGATACCTTCAATATAATCGCAATCTGTTTTTGAAGAAGACTCCAAAATTTCTTTTGCGTCTTTTAAAGCATAATCAAACATGCGATAATCCGAAATAAGATTCAAGCATGAAAAAGAAGGAAAACCGCTTTGATTCACTCCAACAATGTCGCCTGGTCCTCGACTTTTCATATCAAATTCCGCGATATCGTATCCATTTTCGGTACTTTCAAGATACTTTAAACGTTCTAGCGCTTCTTCATCATCATCGCAATCTTTTATTAAGATACAAAATGCTATTTCTCCGTCTCTTCCTACTCTTCCTCGCAATTGGTGCAAAGTAGCAAGTCCAAAACTCGAGGCTCCGTAAATGATAATAGCTCCCGCACTTGGGACATTGATTCCAAGTTCGATAACCGTCGTCGAGACTAAAAACTTCAGTTCTCCATCTTTAAATTGTTTTAAAACTTCCACCTTTTCTTGAGCGGTTAATTTTCCATGCAATAGTCCTACCTGATCTTTGAAACGTGAATGATAAGTTTCGTAAATTTTTTCAACCGAATTATCGTCTTCTTCACTTTCTTTTATTTTAGGTGCCACAATAAAAATTCGCTTATCATGTCTTAAACAATAATCTATTGTTTTCTTTAAAATCTCGTCATCCTTAGTGATTACTTTTGTTTTGACATCCCGTTTTTTAAATGGAAACATTGTAAGACTAGAAACATCCAAATCAGCGTAAAGCGCCATTGAAAGAGTTCTAGGAATCGGTGTTGCACTCATCAATAATAGATCGCTTCCGTCACCTTTGGAAGCTAACATATTTCTTTGGTTAACACCAAATTTATGCTGTTCATCAATGACTACTAAACCAAGGGACGGATAAACCACGTCTTTGCTGAAAAGCGCATGAGTTCCAACCGCCAAATCAATTTTGCCGTTCCTAAGCAATTCATAATTATCCTTTTTTTCTTTTGGGGTCAACGAACCGATAAAAAGTGCAATTCTCATTCCAAATGGTTCCAAAATTTTTTTTGCTTCTTCATATTGCTGTCTTGCTAAAGCGTCAGTTGGAACCATAAAGGCCCCGATTTGATGTCGGAGATAGTTTCCATACAACGCACATAAAGCCACGATAGTTTTACCTGTTCCCACATCGCCTTGCAATAGACGATACATTAATTTGGCGTCATTCATATCGAGAATAATTTCTTTAATGGCCTGCAATTGATCAAACGACAATTTAAATGATAATTGTTTTACAAAATCGTTGATTTTTTTTGGATCAATGAGATTAAATTTCCGATCTTTAAAAATCATGTTTTCTTTACGAACCATCAAATTATTAATACAATATTCTAAACATTCCTCATATTTTAACGTTCTCAAAGCATTTGAAATTTCTTCTTCGCTTTTCGGAAAATGAATTTGATTAATCGCATCTTCATGCGACAAAAGGCGATATTTATTTTGAATCCGTAAAGGAAGAATATTGTCTATATGACCTTTCATCGCTTCCAATGAGCGTTTAACTAAATTACAATATGTGGCACTTTTTATTTTATTTGACAAGTGATAAATCGGACGAAACCGATCATTTTTTTCTATTTCTCCTTTGATAATATTGATAACGCTGATCTCTTTTTTGCTTGCATTATAAATACCTGAAAATGTAAAAGTATCTTGAAGATTTAATACCTTACTATAAAATGAGCGATTGAAAATTTTAATCGCATAAAAATTATTGTTATTACTCACAAAATAAAAAGTTATGATATCGATTTTAGGCGTTCTTACCAATTTAGGATTTGAAACTAAACGTCCAGCTATAACTACTCTTTGATGATCTTCGAGACTTTTTTCGTCGGTGTAAGCAAAATCTTCATAACGATATGGCAAATAATTAAGCACATCAAAAGTATCGAAAATACCAAGATTATTTAATTGTTCTTTAAATTCTTTTGAATGAGTTAAAAGTTCCATATGTTATATGAAAAAAGGGATGACCTCCCTTTTATTCAACTCCTATTATATACGAATAGACTGGTTGATTTCCATGGCGTAAATCGAGCTCTACATCTAAATATTTCTCTTGCAGATACTCTTGAAGTTTTTCTTCCTCTTCACTGTCGACATCACTACCAAGAATCAAAGTGATAATTGAAGAGCTCTCATCAACCATCGAATCGATTAGTCCTTCAGTCGTCTTTAAGCGACTTTTTTCGCAACAAACGATCTTTTTACCTTGAATGCCGATGAATTGATCTTTTTTAACATCGACACCATCGATTGAAGTATCTTTAATGGCAAATGTCACTTGCCCAGATTTAATGGTCTTAAGAGCATTGGACATCTCTTTTTCGTTTTCAATAGGATCGGCTTCCGGATTGAACATCATACAAGCCACTAAACCTTGAGGAATTGTCTTTGACGGAATTACAACAGCCTTGCAATCGTCTTGAATATCACATGCTTGCGAAGCCGCCATGACGATATTTGAATTGTTTGGAAGAATGAATACATGATCAGCATTGCATTTTTTAATCGCCTCTAAGAAATCTTCAGCCGATGGATTCATAGTTTGACCACCGGAAACGATAATATCAACGCGCAATTCCTTAAACATTTCTTCAATACCATCACCGATAGCAACAGCAATAAGGGCATATTTTTTTCGTGAACTTACCGGTAAATCTTTTTCAACAAAGATACTTTTATCTTCTTTAGTTATTTTTTCCAATTTGACTTTATCGAATTCACCATATTGTTGTGCATAAGTTAAAATACTTCCGGGTGCCGTGGTATGTACATGTATTTTTACTAAATTTTCCTCTTTTTTTACATCTTTTAAATCACCATGAGAACCTATAACTGTATCGAATCGTTTTTCAACGAAGATTTTTTTACCTTCTTCATGCGGATTGTTAGATAATTTTAATGCAAATTCTAAGCAATATCCTTCTTCGTCGTCAGTTCCAGTCATCATCTTCGGTTGTGAAGAGTCACTAGTTACCGTAGCCATGCTTTTTTCGACAATATCGCCTTTTAAAGCAACCATAAAACCATCTAAAATTTTAATTAAACCCGTTCCACCAGAATCGACTACCCCAACTTCTTTAAGTACCGGTAATAATTCCGGAGTTCTTAAAAGCGACGCATTAGCCTCCTTAATTAAAATTTCAAATGCTTTTTCAATATTCATCGAAGAATCTACAACATCCATCAAGGCCGCACTAGACTCACGAATAACCGTTAAAATCGTTCCTTCCACAGGTTTCATGACAGCATTGTAAGCAACTTTTCTTCCGGAGACAAAAGCTTCAGCTAATTCAACCGCATTGATTGAATCTTTTCCTTCTAATCCTTTAGCAAAGCCTCGGAAAATTTGCGACAAAATGACACCAGAGTTTCCTCTAGCACCCATTAATAAACCTTTTGAAAAGGCTTTAGCAATCTCATAAATCGAAGCATCATTACGATTTTGAACTTCTTTAGCACCCGATGACATCGTAAGATTCATATTAGTACCCGTGTCACCATCCGGAACTGGAAAAACATTAAGAGCATCTACCTCTGGATAACAATTGAACAAATTGTTAGCACCAGATATAATCATTCTTTTTAATGTTATACCATCAATTGTTTTCATTATTAATCCTCCGAGCCAGTATATTTTTCAACACCCTGGACATAAACATTAACAGCTTTAAACTTAATGGAAAAAGCTTTTTCTAAATCAAATTTAACTTTTTTTTGAACTTGAGAGACTATTTCGGTAATCCTTAGTCCATAACCAATAACAATATAAATATCAACTTCGTAATCGTCTTTCTTCTTGCGAGCAAGAACGCCTTTACGATAATTTTCTTTCTTTAACAATTCATTTATTTCTTCACGAATAGAGCGTTTTGAAGCCATACCAACAACACCATAACACTGCATCGCAGCATTACCGGCCACAGCGGCTATCGCATCTAATGTAATATTTATTGATCCGAATTTAGTTGTTTTATCGATATCCATAGAATACCTCCAAAAAGTTTACAAGCGGATTACTTAACATTTTATCATAAAATCATCTTTTTTTATATATAAAAGTAGTTATAAACGAAATTATGTTAATTATAAAAGCAAGTGCAACAAATAAAGAAAGAAACGGGAAGAAAATGTTGCAAACAGAAGTAAAATTACA
>CANQWG010000046.1 GCA_947627505.1 uncultured Bacilli bacterium
TAATATTAATTTATTAATATTACAAGTCACAACTCTTATTTTTTTATCGAAAGATTTATAGTGCTAAAGTCGAAAGACGGGGATGAGCGAAGACGTTATTCTTTCGTTCGTTGGAGAAACTTCACTTTTTAAAGTAACTTCTCCAAATGATGAAAGTCTGGTTCAGATCGTTACCCCGGTAAGAACATACAATTAAAAAACTGTTTGTGTTTAATTAAAAATCGAGTCACAACACTCGATTTTTTTTGCCTTTTTTGATTGCTTTTTACTCATCGAAGAAGATTGTTATTTATATTCATAAATAAATGTGTTAAAATAACTTAGTAAAAGTCTTTTTACAAACATAGGTGATCGGCGATGAAATATGTAAAAATTAAAAGCGACTTCATTACGCTTGGGCAATTCTTGAAATTGGCTGATCTTATAGGAAGTGGTGGAGAAGCTAAAATGTTTCTTAATTCGCGAATCGTTGAAGTAAACGGAATACAAGAACAACGACGTGGAAGAAAATTATTTCCGCACGACATCGTTAAAGTGGAGAGCGAAGAGTTTTCGCTAGTCAAAGATGAGAGTTGAAAAACTGAGACTAACCGACTATCGAAATTATGAGCAACTTGAAGTGAGTTTTGAAAAAGGGCTTAACGCATTAATAGGAGAAAACGGAAGCGGAAAGACTAATGTAGTTGAAGCGATAGCGTACTTATCTTTGATGAAATCCTTTAAGGGCGCTTTGAATGAAGATTTAATTAGAAACGATAAGGAATTTGCGGTAATTGAAGCCAAAGTAATTGCAAAGAATTGCGAAAAAGAAATTCGCTTTGTTCTTACTCCGGAAACTCGTTCGATTACCCTTGATCAAAATTTGATTAAAAAAATGTCGGATTTCAGTGGCGAAGTAAAAGTGGTGTCATTCATACCTGAAGACGTATCTTTGTTTCGCGATTTACCGAAAAAACGACGACAACTGATGGATCATGTTCTCGCTTCGCTGGATCGGAAATACTTAAATGCTCTTACGACTTACAAAAATCTCTTAAAGACTAGAAACGCTCTGTTAAAAGAAAATGACATTGATGAAATGGAACTTGATGTTGTTACCGGTCAAATTCTTGAACCACAATTTGAAATCGAAAAAAGGCGCATTCTTTTTATCAAAGAAATCAATGATTATCTTAGGCAGACTTTTGCAAAATTAGATTCCGATGGACATGTAGTTGAATTGGTCTTTGAAGGATTGAAGATCGATCATAGTTCAAAAGAAAAGTTCTTTGAAACTTTAAAAAAACGTTATGAACGTGAAAAAGAGCCCGATAGCAATCGGAAAGCGACGCTGACGGGAATTCATAAGGACGATTACTTAATGCTTCTTAATGGGCGTAGAATTGACTCTTACGGATCGCAAGGACAGAATCGTTTGGCGGTGTTGGCGCTTAAATTGTCGATTGCAAAATTTATTGAAGACAAAAGCGGTGAAGCTCCAATATTGATTTTCGATGATGTGATGTCGGAACTCGATAAAAATCATCGTGATAAGCTTAATGAATTGTTACTAAATGTAGAGCAAGTGTTCGTTACTAGCGTAAAGAAAGAAACGAGTGGTGCGATATATGAAATCGCTCATAGTCAAATAATGAGGAGGAATTGACGATGGAAAATGATGAATTGGAAAAAGAAACGCATAGCTTTATACCCGAAGAAGAAAAAGCCGATGCGAACTATACCGAGGAGAACATTCAAGTTTTAGAGGGCCTGGAGGCGGTTAGAAAAAGACCGGGTATGTATATCGGTACCACTTCAGAAGCTGGATTACATCATTGTGTTTGGGAGATTGTCGATAATGCAATCGATGAAGCTTTGGCAGGATATTGTGATACTATTCACGTAACGATCAATGAAGGAAATACAGTTACCGTTAAGGATAATGGTCGTGGAATTCCAGTTGGAATTCACGAAAAAACCGGACGTTCGGCGGTTGAAACAGTCTATACAATCCTTCATGCTGGCGGAAAATTCGGTGAAGGCGGCGGCTATAAAGTATCGGGCGGACTTCATGGTGTCGGTGCTTCAGTTGTTAACGCCTTATCGGAATGGTTAGAAGTTAAGGTTCACAAAGATGGAGGCATTTACTTTATTCGCTTTGAAAACGGCGGACATACTGTAGAACCTTTGAAACGAATCGGAGATTGCGATGATTCGGGAACTATCGTTACCTTTAAACCGGATGCGACAATTTTTAAAGACACGGTAGTCTTTAATTATCAGACGATACGCGATCGAATTCGCCAAATGGCCTTCCTTAACAAAGGAGTCAAAATCATTCTTTGCGACGATCGTGGAGCAGAACAAGTTAAAGAAGAATTTTGCTATGCCGGAGGAGTAAAAGAATATGTCGAATATTTAAATCGTAACAAAATTCCAATGTCTGAAGATGTGATTTATTGTGAAGGCAAAGAAGAAGGTATTACGGTTGAAATTGCGATGCAATATAACGATTCTTACGTACCATCGATTTATTCCTTCTGCAATAACATCAATACGCATGATGGAGGAATGCACGAAGACGGCTTTAAAATGGCTTTAACGCGAGTTATTAATAACTATGCGAGAAACAATAAATATTTAAAAGACAACGAGGAATCGGTGACTAGTGACGATTGCCGCGAAGGACTCACTGCGGTAATTTCAATCAAGCATCCGGATCCTCAATATGAAGGACAAACAAAAGGAAAATTGGGAAATTCCGAAGTACGGAGAATCACTTCTTCGATTTTTGGAGCGCAATTAGAAAGATTTTTAGCGGAAAATCCTAAAATCGCCAAATTGATCATGGATAAAGTGATTTTGGCGGCGAATGCTAGACAAGCCGCTAAAGCCGCTCGTGAAAATACGCGAAGAAAGAGCGTTTTAGAAATTACGTCTCTCCCTGGTAAATTGGCGGATTGTGCCTCTAAAGATGCTTCTAAATGTGAATTATTTATCGTTGAGGGAGATTCAGCTGGTGGCTCTGCTAAAAACGGAAGAGATCGCGAAACTCAAGCGATTATGCCCTTGCGTGGTAAAATTTTGAATGTAGAAAAAGCGTTGCCGAAAAGGGTGTTTGGAAACGCGGAAATCGGAAATATGATTATTGCTATCGGCGGTGGCTTTGGATCAGATTTCGACATTTCGAAAATTAGGTATCATAAAATCGTAATTATGACCGATGCCGATGTCGACGGTTCTCACATTCGTATTTTACTTTTGACGTTCTTCTACCGCTATATGCGGCCTTTGATTGAGCAAGGATATGTTTATATTGCTCAACCCCCACTTTATAAAGCCTCGCGTGGCAATAAAGATTACTATTGCTATAACGATGAACAATTGGAAGTTTTAAAACAAAAGTTAGGACCGGCGGCCAAAACATTAAAATTACAACGTTATAAAGGTCTCGGTGAGATGGACGCGATTCAGCTTTGGGAAACGACGATGGATCCTGAAAAGCGCAAGATGATTCGCGTCAGTCTTTCTGATGCGATGGAAGCCGATCAAATCTTCGACGAATTGATGGGCGATCGAGTGGAACCACGTAAAGACTTTATCAAAAACAACGCAAAGTTCGTTAAGAACCTTGATATCTAGGGAGGTAACCGGAAATGGCAGATGAAAAAAATTTAAAAGAATTCATCGACGAGACAACGGAAGAAGAAAATGAAGAAAACGAAGAAGTTGTTGAAGATGAAAATGAAGAGATCGTCGATGATGAAGAAATAGAAGGAATCGAAGAAGGAATCGTTCCCGGAATGAGCGAACGTGATCTTGCGGAAGAAGTAAAAAACTCATTCCTTGATTACGCGATGTCGGTTATCGTTTCTAGAGCGCTTCCCGATGTTCGTGATGGTTTAAAACCGGTTCATAGAAGAATTATCTTCGGAATGAATGCTTTAGGGATGCAACCGGATAAGCCATATCGAAAATCAGCGAGAATCGTCGGAGACGTTATGGGTAAATATCACCCTCACGGGGACTCAGCAATTTACGGCTCTCTTGTAAGATTGGCACAGCCTTTCTCTATTAGATACACATTAGTTGACGGCCATGGTAACTTTGGATCAATCGATGGCGATGGTGCAGCGGCAATGCGTTACACTGAAGCGAGAATGTCTAAAATCGCGATGGAATTAGTCCGTGATATCAACAAAGATACTGTCGATTTTATGGATAATTATGATGGCGAAGAACAAGAACCAGTCGTACTTCCCTCCCGCTTTCCTAATTTGTTGGTAAATGGATCTTCGGGTATTGCAGTCGGTATGGCGACCAATATTCCACCACACAATTTGGTTGAAGTTATAAACGCGGTCCAAGCGATTGCTAAAAATCCGGATTTGACACCATTAGAAATTATGAGTTCGTATCTTTATGGACCGGATTTTCCAACAGGAGGAATTATTTTAGGTCGTTCCGGTATTAGAAAAGCTTACGAAACCGGACAAGGTTCAATCGTTTTACGTTCACGAACCGAAATTCAAGAAATGGCCAATGGTAAAAAGCGCATTATCATTAGTGAAATACCATATCAAGTCAATAAATCGTTGTTAGTCGATTCGATTGCCAAATTAGTGCATAACAAAATTATTGAAGGAATCACAGATATTCGTGATGAATCAAATAAACAAGGTATCAGAATCGTAATCGAACTTCGTAAAGATGTGATTGCAGAAGTGATTTTAAATCAACTTTTCAAAAATACTCAATTGCAAGTCAGTTTTGGTATTATCATGCTGGCCTTGGTTAACGGAGAACCGCTTATTCTTCCAATCGACGAGATGTTGAAAAAATATCTAGAACATCAATGTGAAGTGATTGAAAGAAGAACGCGTTACGATTTAAATAAAGCGTTAGATCGTCTTCATATTTTAGAAGGATTGCTCACCGCTATCGATTCTATCGATGCTGTGATTGAAATTATCAGAGGTTCTAAAACGGCGGATTTAGCTAAATCACGCTTAATTGAAACATTCTCTTTAAGCGAAGTTCAAGCGAAGGCAATTTTAGAAATGCGTTTAGGCCGTTTAGTGGGCTTAGAAAAAGATAAAATTGTCGATGAAATAAGTTTATTGAAAAATGAAGTTGAAAAATTCCGTTACATTTTATCGAGTCACGAACATGTCGTCAATATTGTTGTTGAGGAACTTGAAGAAATTAAACAAAAATATGGTGATGAAAGAAAAACCGAAATCAACAACAATTTGATTGATATTGAAGATGAAGATTTGATTCCGGAAGAAGACGTGGTCATTACTTTAACCACTAACGGATATATCAAACGTTTGGTGAGCGATACCTTTAAAGTTCAAAATCGTGGAGGACGCGGCATTAAAGGCATGCAGACTAATGAAGATGACGTTGTCGATAAAATCGTTTACGCTAAAACACATACCGATCTATTGTTCTTTACCAATAGCGGAAAAGTCTATCGTCTGCGCGGACATCAGGTTCCGGAATATTCAAGAACCTCAAAAGGCTTGCCGGTTGTCAATCTATTGTCATTAGAAAAAGATGAGAAAGTAATGTCGATTGTTTCAGTCGATAATTATGAAGATGGACAATATCTTTTCTTTGCGACCAAGCAAGGTGTGGTAAAGAGAGTATCGTTATTGGAATTTGCCTCGATTCGTCAAAATGGTAAAAAAGCGATCGTGATGCGTGAAAATGACGAACTGCTTTCAGTTAAATTGACTAACGGGCAATGCTTAGTGTCAATTTCCGCTTCAAATGGAAAGATGGTTACTTTCAAAGAGACAGATGTCAGAGTTATGGGAAGAAGTGCCGCCGGTGTACGCGGTATGGACGTTCAAGATAGCGAAGCTGTCGGCTTAACGATTTCCAATGAAGGTAAATACATATTATCGATAACTGAACATGGATATGGAAAAATGTCTCCGCTTGAAGAATATCGTTTAACTTCAAGAGGGACTAAAGGCGTTATCACGATTAATATGACTGAAAAAACCGGAAAGTTAATTACTACAAAAGCGGTTAATGGCGATGAAGATGTCGTAGTCATCACTAAAGAAGGAATCGTTATTAGAACGCAACTTAAACAAGTTTCCATCGTTGGACGTAACACTCAAGGTGTTAAGATTATTAGAGTCGATGAAAAAGATTCGGTTTCGTCTCTTGCGATTCTTAAAGCCGAAGATAATGAGATTGCTGAAACAGAAAGTGAAGAATCAGAAGTTCAAAATAACGAGAATGACTAATATGAAAATACTTTTGTATTTAAAACCGCGAAAAGATCACGATCAGACAGAGGAAGTTACAATTCGTAACTTAAGAATTATGATCGAAAATTTCGGTTATTCCTACACATTTAATATCGACGATAATTTTGATATTGCGCATTTTGTCTCGTATCGTGATCTCGATGCGATAAATAAAGTTAAAGAGATGGGAAAACCGGTCGTTTTCAGTGGGTTAAATAATACAAAAGATTTAAAACTTCAAATTGAAAAAGAAAACAATCGTCTTCCTTATAGTGTCAAGTCGGCGATTTTAAAAGCAGATGTGGTAATTGCACCCTCTGAAGAAATCAAAAAAATATTAGAAGAAAACGAGATTTCCAATCCTATAATCGTGATGAGTCCTGGAATTTCGATGAGTCGATTCGGGACGATGGATGAAATCGAAAGAACATCGTTTTTAAAATACGCTGGGATCGATGAAAAAGAAAGATATTGTATTGGAATGCTTTCTGATAAAAATCTTACCGATTTACAAGATTATAGTTATATTGCCGGAAAATGCCCACGATTAAAATTTTTCCTATTTGGTGATAAACCGAAAAGGCGCTTGTTTAATCACCGATTAAATCAAATCGTAGATACGATTCCTAAAAACTTATATATCAAAGGAAATGTCGACGAAGACCTTTTTAAATCGGCTTTGATGTATGCGCAAGCTTTCTTGATGATTTCAGATCATTATATCTCGGTAGAGACCATATTAGAGGCCATGGTCACTAAATGTCAGATTATTTCGCTAAATAATAAAATTTATTCAGAGATATTAATTGACAAAAAAACATCGATTAATGTAAATAATCTTGATGAGATGGTTTCAAAGGTTGCAAACATCGTTGATCAAAACATAGTAGATTTATCAAAAGAGACCGATGATTTTTTACAAACACATTTAATCGATAATATCGCACCAAAACTTAAAAATATTTATGACAAATTGATGGATATATCTGATTCTAAGGAATAAAGACAAAGATAAAACCTAAATAATCGATTGAATTTATGAACCTTAAAGTTTAAAATAAGATTATTCGATGAACGGAACAAGTATTTGGTTAGCTTCTTAAGAGAGGTAGCGTTTGGTGCAAGCTATTGAAGAAACCAGAGAAATCCATCCGGGAGAAAGAAAGAAATTTCCGTCCACAGCGTTAATGTGAAAAATCAAGTGACATTCAAAAATGAATGTAATATGGGTGGCAACACGGTTTAATCGTCCCTTTATAAGGGACTTTTATATTATAAGGAGGATTTATGCTAGATCTAAAATTTGTACGTGAAAATCCTGAACTTGTCAAAGAAAATATCAGAAAAAAGTTTCAGGATCAAAAGTTACCATTAGTTGACGAAGTGATTGAGTTAGATAAGAAGGTCCGGGCTTTAAAAAATGAAGGTGGCGAATTAAGAGCGGAACGAAATTCGTCATCAAGTAAAATCGGACTTTTAATGAGAAATAAAGAGTTTGAAGAAGTTGAAAAAATCAAACAAAGAGTCGTAGAAATTAACAATCGCCTTTTGGTACTTGAAAAAGAAGAAGAGGAATTGGAAAGTGAATTAAAGAAACGGATGATGGTCATTCCCAATATCATCGATCCGACGGTTCCTATCGGTAAAGACGATAGTGAAAATGTCGAAATAAAAAGATATTTAGAACCGAAAGTCCCGGATTTCGAGATTCCGTATCATCTTGATATTCTTGAAAAAGTCAAAGGTATCGATCTTGATAGTGCGCGTAAAGTCGCAGGAAATGGTTTCTATTATTTGACCGGTAATATTGCGCGACTTCACTCCGCGGTCATTACCTATGCGCGAGATTTTATGATCAATAAAGGATTTTTATATTGCATTCCTCCCTTTATGATTAGAAGCAATGTTGTAACCGGCGTGATGAGTTTTGCCGAGATGGAACAAATGATGTATAAGATCGAAGGCGAAGATTTATATTTGATTGGAACAAGCGAACATTCGATGATTGGAAAGTTTATTGACACGATTCTCGATAAAGAAAATCTTCCATACACGTTGACATCTTATTCGCCGTGTTTTAGAAAAGAAAAAGGCGCTCACGGCATTGAAGAACGCGGTATTTATCGTATTCACCAATTCGAAAAACAAGAAATGATCGTGGTTTGTGAGCCTGAGCAATCAAAAGAATGGTTTGAAAAACTTTATAACTATACAGTAGAATTGTTTGTTAGCATGAATATTCCGGTAAGAACTCTTGAGTGTTGC
>CANQWG010000047.1 GCA_947627505.1 uncultured Bacilli bacterium
TCAGTTTTTTTACTACATTTTTTATTCTTTCAATTTTCTTCCTTTATTTGTTGCACTTGCTTTTATAATTAACCAATAAAAGTGTTAAGTAAATCGCCCCTTTATGGCACTTATAAAAGCACTCTTTAATAAACTAAAGTAGGAGTGATGCTTGTGCAACATTTAATAACATTAAACAATGTCACGAAATCTTTTTTTTCAGATCATGGTCAAGTAGATGTCCTAAAAAACATCACTTTTCATGTTAATGAAGGAGAAATCGTCGCATTAATCGGTCCTTCGGGTTGTGGTAAATCAACAATATTGAACCTTATTTCATCGTTAGAAAGTCCAAGTGTCGGTCAAATCGAAAAAAATTGTGTGCTAGGATACATGTTTCAAAAAGACAATTTAATGCCATGGCGCAATGTTTTCGACAATATAAAAATAGGTTTAGAAATAAAGAAAAGTATCACTAAGGAGAACATCAAATATCTCAATAATCTTTTAGATAAATATGGTCTTAGTGAATTTAAAGATTACTATCCTAATGAACTTTCCGGGGGTATGAGACAACGTGTGGCTTTAATAAGAACCCTAGCCTTAAATCCCGATTTACTATTATTAGATGAACCATTTTCGGCACTCGACTCCCAAACTCGTCTCTATGTTCAAAATGATGTTCATGACATCATCCATAAAGAAAAAAAAGCGGCATTAATCGTGACTCACGATATTTCAGAAGCTGTCGCTTTAGCGGATCGTATCATTTTGCTTTCTGCTCGTCCTTGTAGTGTCAAGCAAGAATTTGTCCTCGATTTCCCGCCAAACAGCAATCCATTAACCAGACGAGAAAGTGAGAAATTTTCTCTTTATTTTAACTTAGTGTATAAGGAGTTAAACAATCATGAAAAAGATCAATAGTTTAAGCGACTATCAAAAAGCTAAAAAGAAGAGAAAAATCACCAATATTATAATTCAATTATCAATATTAGTAATCTTCTTTGGCGGCTGGGAAATGCTCGCTAATTTCAATATTATCAACGAATTTCTGATTTCAAAACCCAGTGCGATTTACAATCTTTTTATCACCTATATTGCTTCTGGGCAATTGATGAATCATATTGGTATTTCGGTTTATGAGACCTTGCTCGGTTTAATAATCGGAACTGTTCTTGGCTTTATAATTGCAACAATTCTCTATTTATCAGATCGATTGGCACAAATATTAGATCCATATTTAGTAGTGCTAAACGCTTTACCAAAAACCGCTTTAGCGCCAATACTTATAATATGGGCCGGAACCGGAGTAAGAGGAATCGTCGTAGTTTCAATATCGCTTTCAATAGTAATAACGATCATCTCTTGTTATTCCTACTTTAAAAATATTGACGAAAGTCTTATCAAAATGATGAGGACTTTCAACGCCACCAAGTTGCAGATTCTTTTTAAAGTGATCTATCCAGCCAATATCGCTAATCTGCTTTCGGTGATTAAAATCAATATTGGTTTAGCGTGGATCGGTGTGA
Organism: uncultured Bacilli bacterium; assembly: GCA_947627505.1. Taxonomy (GTDB): domain Bacteria; phylum Bacillota_I; class Bacilli_A; order RFN20; family CAG-449; genus CANQAG01. The sequence goes on from CANQWG010000047.1 coordinate 1,509, forward strand.
TTGTCGGAGAGTTTCTGGTTTCACGAAGTGGTATCGGATATTTAGTGGTTTATGGTGGTCAAGTCTTTAGATTAGATTTAGTGATGATGGGAGTTATCATTTTATCGATTATCGCTTTATTGATGTATGAAATAGTAAATTTAATAGAATATTATTTCCGAAGAAAAAAGACTCATAAAAAAAGAATAGATAAATAACTATTTAAAATACTGAAAAAGAAGGAATTTATCCTTCTTTTTTTATAAACATTCATATCTATCACACATATTAAAAATAGTGGCATTGAATAATGCCACTATCTTGACTATTTAAATATAAAACTACCATTTACCCAATCGATGGTAACCTTCGATTTTTCTTTAATATTACCTCTTAAGATTTCACTAGCTAACGGAGTTTCAATTTCTTTTTGAATAAATCTTCGTAATGGTCTAGCCCCATATAATCGATCGAATCCTTCTTTTGAAATCACTTCTAAGGCTTGAGGCGTCACATTTAAAGTAATGCTCATCTTTTCCAGTCTCATTTGAAGTTCATCGATGAATTTTTGAGCTATTTTTTCGATTAAAGTTTGCTCCAATGGTTTAAAGTAAATGATCTCATCGATTCGATTTAAAAATTCGGGTTTAAAACGCTGTTTGAGTTCTTCTTCAACACGTTTTAAATTATGCTCATTATATCCTTCTAATAAATATGAAGAACCGAGATTACTAGTCATAATCAGGATCGTATTTTTAAAATCAACGATACGACCTTTAGAATCCGTCAAGCGACCATCATCCAATACTTGTAGCAAGACATTAAACACATCCGGATGGGCCTTTTCAATCTCATCAAGCAAGACGATTGAATATGGTTTACGTCGCACAGCTTCAGTCAATTGTCCGCCTTCTTCATAACCCACATATCCAGGCGGCGCTCCCAAAAGTCGTGATACTGAGAATTTTTCCATGTATTCAGACATATCGATTCTTACAATTTGGCTTTCAGAATCAAACAGATTAGCCGCTAAAGCCTTTGCAACTTCAGTTTTTCCAACACCGGTCGGTCCTAAGAATAAGAAACTACCGATTGGTCGATTTTCATCATTTATTCCAGCGCGAGATCTTAAAATCGCATCGCTTACTTTTTCGATTGCTTCATCTTGGCCGATCACTCTTTTTGCTAAATTGTCTTTAAGTGACAAAAGTTTATCTGTTTCGCTCTTCTTTAATTTATTAAGCGGAATTCCGGTCCACTTTGAGACCACCTTAGCCACATCTTCTTCTTTTACAACCTCATCCAACATCCGATCTTTTTTATCATTTGAAGCATCGGCAATCAATTTTTCCAATTCCGGAATGGTTTGATATTGTAGACGCGCTGCTTTTTCATAATCCGTGGCATTTAAGGCATGTTCTAATTCCAATTTAGCTTTTTCCAATTCCTGTTTAGCATTCTTGGAATGATAAAGTTCTTCCTTTTCTTTTTCCCATTTAGCCTTTAATTCGCTTTGACTTTGAGTTAAATCCGCAATTTCTTTATCCATCTTTTTTAAACGAGTTTTAGCAACTTCGCTATCTTCTTTGCTGAGCGAAACTCGTTCGATTTGCAATTGCATCAATTTCCGATTAATTTCATCTAATTCCACCGGCAAAGAATCAATCTGCATCCTTGTCGCAGCACAAGCTTCATCGATTAAATCGATGGCTTTATCCGGTAAAAAACGATCGGAAATATACCGTTTAGATAAAGTCGCCGCCGCAACTAAAGCCGAATCGAGAATTCTTACGCCATGATGAGATTCATATCGTTCTTTAAGGCCACGAAGAATGGAAATTGTATCTTCAAGCGTTGATTCATCGACCAACACTTTTTGCATTCTTCTTTCAAAAGCCGGATCTTTTTCTATATATTTACGATACTCATCTAAAGTAGTTGCTCCAATACAATGAAGCTCGCCACGAGCAAGCATCGGTTTTAATAAGTTAGCGGCATCCATCGCACCATCGGTCTTTCCCGCTCCAATAAGAGTGTGAATTTCATCGATGAACATGATGATTTTACCTTCCGATTTTTTTATTTCATTTAAAGTTGCTTTGAGTCTTTCTTCAAATTCTCCTCGGTACTTAGCGCCAGCAATAAGCGCACCTAAATCTAGTTCATAAATAGTTTTATCTTTTAAAGAAAACGGTACATCGCCTTTAAAAATTCGCCAAGCCAAACCTTCGACTATTGCCGTTTTACCAACACCCGGTTCACCAATTAAAATCGGATTGTTCTTGGTTTTACGCGACAAGATTTCAATCACACGACGAATCTCTTCATCACGACCGATAACCGGATCAATTTTTCCTCTTGCCACATCCATCGTCAAATCACGGCCATACTTTTCAAGCACTTCATAAGTTTGTTCAGGATTAGCATTTTCGACATGTTTGTCACCACGAATTTTTTTAATGGCTTCTTCAAAAGTACGTTTTTCAAAATTCGGAATGTTCATCAATTTATTTGCAAGAGAATGACGTGAATCAAAGATTGCTAAAATTAAGTGTTCAACACTTAAATATGAATCCTTATATTCACTCATATATCGTCTTGCATTATTAAGTAGATTATTGAAATCGGTCGATAAATATTGTTGATCAAACGAAGACGACTTCGCTCTTTCTTCAACATATTTATTAACTAATTGCGATATTGCGCTAGTTTTAACGCCTACTTTAGAAGCGACATTTAAAAGCATTGATTCCGGATCATCAATCATCGCTTTCAGTAAATGCGGAACATCGATCTCTTGACTTTGATGATCATGAGCGATAGTTCCCGCTTGATTAATTAAAGTTATCACTTTTTCAGTCATATTGTTTTCCATCAATATCACCCCTTTAGCACTTATTATATCCAAGTGCTAAAAATAGTATACCACGCTCTTTAGCAGTGTCAATACCTAAGTGCTAATTTTTTTTAAAATGACCAGCTAACCGGAAAAACTATTTGGGTGATAATGAGGTAAGCCACATATCCAATATATAAAGTCACTAAAATTCCACCTTCGATTTTATTGACCTTGTTAGAAGTTAAAGCAAAGATAAAAATCAAAATACAAACAAATAGTCCAAATCCCAAGTCGATAATCACGCTTGGCGAAACCGAAAGTGAGGTTCCTAATGAACCGGAAATCGTCGCCGAAATACCTAAAATCAATAAAATATTAAAAATATCAGACCCAACCGCATTACCTAACGCAATGTCATTTTCACCTTTTTTAGCGGCAACAATGGAAGTGACTAACTCCGGCAAAGATGTTCCAACAGCCACGATGGTAAGTGCCACCAAAGCTTCACTCATGCCGAAAAACTTTGCGATATAAGAAGCGGTTGAAGTAACGCATTCTCCCCCAAACCAAATCGCGGCAATTCCTCCAATAATAAAGATAATCGCTTTCCAAAGTGGTCCTTCTTTTTTTGTCTCTTTTTCCTCATTATCATCATTTTGCTTTAATTGCTTTTGTTCCTTTTTGGCAAAAACAATTTGTAAAGTGATAAATCCAACAAAAAGCATTAAAAGAATAACTCCAACCCATAATCCGATTTGTTTTGGCGTAATTAACCAGGAAACAATAAATACCAAAGTTGTAATTGCAATTAAAAGTGGCAATTCAAACTTTAACATCGATTTTTTGACAGCTATCGGTACCAATAAAGCAGACATTCCAAGAACTACCAAAGAATTAAAAATGTTAGATCCTATGACATTCCCAACCGACATATCCGCCTTATGATTTAATGCAGCAACAAAACTTACTGAAAGTTCAGGAAGCGAAGTACCGATTGAAACAATCGTCAAGCCGATAATCAAAGCCGATATTTTCAATCTCCGTGCGACAGAAGAAGAACCATCAACAAAAATATCAGCGCCAACCACAAGCAAAATCATTCCGATAATCAAGAACAGAATATTCAAAAACAAAGTCATAAAGTTACCTCATAATATTGCCTTTTAATTATAACTTTAAGTTCAAATTTATAAAAGCGATAAAGTGGTTAAATATAATTATTATTTTTCAAAGTATTTATTTTGCCTTAGAGCATAGTAAAGTGGAATCCCTAAAATTATTAATACCGCTGCTTCTTCGCCTAACACCGATAACATATTAATAAAATACATCGATAAAGCTTCGGTAATTAAGCCGAAAGTTAACGGAATAATAAAAGCATTGCACAAAATCGGTGGTAAAATTCCTAAAATAATGCGATATGGTTCCTTTTTTATTTTGCGACCAATCAAGTAAGTAATAAATGCCGCTAGTAAAGTCGCTAAAGGGCCAACGATGATATCAACAATCCCATTACCTTGAAGGTTAGCAATGAAACATCCTACTGTCAAACCAACAATGGCTTCCGGAAAAAACAATGGCAAGATTGTCATTGCTTCGCTGACGCGAAATTGCACAGGTCCATAACTAATCGGAGCCAAAGCGAGAGTTACGACTGCGTAAAGTGCGGCGATAATCGCTGCTTTTGCTAAAGAATTTGTGTTTTTTTTCATTTTTCTCTCCAAAAAAAATTCCCCGACCATCGGGGAACTAAAAAAACTAATCCATAGTTTTGTTTAGAGACAGGATGGTTTCGAACTGTCTTTGCATGATTATTTTAAATTAAACTTTTTTTTCATACAAGAAATTATTGAGTTTTAAGCAAAAAGAAAAGAGATAGGAGAATAAACCTCTTATCTCTTTTATTATTCGTATAAACTCTATGCCTCTACGGAAGTATATGTAATTGCAAACTCCCAAATTATGACACGTTCAGTTGTGGATATTTCTAAAGTACTGCTAGTTTCATCAAATTCGAAAGTTAACTCTTCCGGAGTACAATCTTTCGCAAGAAGAGTCGTTGGAGTTTTTTCAACATTATTGATTGTTAATTTAGTACCCGATTTCCAAACGACTAATTTAACGACAACTTTCGAAATCTTGACATTATCATCAAAATTAATATTTAATGTACCAGCAGTTCCGCTTTTACCAATTTTAATACAATTCTCATAGGAGAAGTAAGTACCATCCGCTTTCTTACCATTGTATGCACCCGGGTAAACAAACGACACATTTGAAACTGAAGTTGGTTCAATATCTCCGCTAACTTTATTAAATTTTGCTAAAAGATCACCAGCAGTTTCTTCAGTATACTTAGTATCATATTTAGTATCTTCTGGAGAACTTGCAATAAAACCATAATTTGCAGTCTTTAACTCACTAGTAGCCGGAATAACCGTAACATTAACGACACAAGATTTTGTTTCATCTTCATGAGATTTGACAGTAATAGTGGTTTGACCTGCCTCTAAACCTTTAACTCTTCCTTCAACTACCTCAGCATATTGCGGATCAGCAACTTCATAAATCAATTCTTTATCAGTTGCATTTTCAGGTAAAACTTTGGCTTCTAAATCCACGGTTCTTCCTACTTCTACTTCAACCGAATCTTTAGCTGTAACACCCGTAACAGCTTGGTGTGGTGCTTTATGGATTTCAACATCAGTAGATTCACCTATTGAAAATTGAAGTCCGTTATACCAACCGATATTAATTCCTATAAAGTCAAAAGTGTCACCACTTGCAACATTATCGAGATCGAGTTTGGTTTTCAATTCATCTTTAATATTACAATATTTATCAACTCTTAATGTTACGCTTTGACCATCGAAAGTAAATGTTAAATTGCTGGCGGCATCAACAGCAATAGAACCACTTACATAAGTCAAACCCTTAATTGTAACTAATTTAGATTGCGATTTTTGATTCAATTCGCTTACATGTTCAATTTCAGTTGGTACAATTGGAGTTCCTTCACTTACCTTTTCAAGAGTAGCAGTGGTATCCGTTCCAAAAGTTTCAACTAATCCATTATAATTGGTAATTTTAGATGTTACTCTTACAACATCACCGACTTTTACTTCTACTCCGGAAAATTTGCTATTGTAGTAAACATAAATGGCGTATCCATCTTGATCTTGAACATAATATGAATTACCAACGAAACTAGTAATCGTTCCTTCAAAAGTATATTGTTCTGCCGAAGGAGTTTTACCATCTCCACTACCTAAAGCAATACCGGCATCTAACACTTCTTCAATCGATGAAATATTAGTGTCATCATCAGTACTTGAATCTTGATTTTCGCTATTCTCACTATTTTCGCTATTTTCGCTGTTTTCGCTATTTTCGCTGTCGCTGACACTCTCGCTATTAGAACTTTCTTCTGAGCTTACTTCACTAGATGATAACTCAGCGCTTGTGTCAGAACTCTCGTTCTCGCTTTCAGAATCGACTTCTGAATTAGGATTAGAGCTAACATTCTCGCTTGGTTGTTCGCTTGCATTTGATGATGGCATTGAAGAACTTGTTGGATCTTGAGCACCATCACAAGCCGCAAGTGCTAACAACACTAACGGAAGTAGAATAATCTTTTTTTTCATTCAAAAAAATCCTCCTTTTAATTATTCTAGTCCCATTATAAATAATTTTTAATGTTAATTACAAGTTTTAAAAGTTTTTTGCTAATCTTTACAATTTGAAAATTTTCACATTGCAATTTATAATAAAATAACTCTTTTTATCAATTTTTTTCTTTATTATGAATAAGATGAAAAGAGGTGATTTTATGTTTTTTCATTTTGTAAAAAAAGGTGATTCTCTTTATAAGTTATCCAAACATTATGGTGTCAGCATCAAACAATTAGTTGATGATAATGATCTTTCTTCTCCAAGCAATCTTGTAATAGGTCAATGTCTCATTATCAAATTGAAGAATCGCACGGGAGTTTGACAGTTTGAAGTAAAAAAATAAAGGAAAAAGAGAAGAGTTTATACTACGTATAAAACTTCTTTTT
>CANQWG010000048.1 GCA_947627505.1 uncultured Bacilli bacterium
ACTACACTTGGCGATAACTACCCGTGGTTGGCTTTATTTCCAACTAGACTAATATCATGCCCGACACACATAAAAAATCTCAGATTTAAATTTCTGAGATTTTTTTATTGATATAATGTCAATAATTTTTTATAAGCTGTCGTCAATTGATTAATCATATGCTCTAATTTATATGTTTTATCATAGATTACACTATAAAGTGACGTAACATTTAAATCATTTTTAAAATTGTACTGATTTAAATTATGAGCCGCAATCTGTTCATTATAAATCGCTCTTTGCACATAAATCGTGTAAATTTTATTTAAAGAAAGCTTTGTAATTCTTTGACTTCTGATTAATGTAAAGTAACTTTTTTGCGCTTGTGAAAACAAAGTCATGGTCAATGATAGATGCTTGCCAAAACTCACAAAATACGGATTAAGGTGAAAAATCGGATTATTATTTGCTAGTTTTACATCTGCATTAATAAATCTTATTTGATCATGAACCGCTTGAAACAACCATCCGATATGATTTATCAGTTTCGTAGACTCATCCATTTAAAGCCTCTTTAATATTTTCATAACAATATTTAACACCATCATTGGAAAGGCGATGTGACGAAAGTAAATAAGAGTTTATTTTATCAAGACTTACATAAGTTAAGTTAAATTCATCTTTGTAAGATTGAAGCATCTTTGAAGAGTCATTTATTAAAGCAGTAAAAGTTCTTTGAGCCTCACCTTCTAACTTCAATGGATTATAAGGAAGGATAAAAGCTATTTTGCAAGTCTCGTTTACTTCGCGAATTTGATCTAAAGCTCGATAAACATAATACCCCATCAATTCCATTTGATCATCTATTATTTCTTGTTCAAACAAAACTTCGTTTTGGTTGATTTTGACAGCATTAATAATATCATAAACTCCAATATTAATGATTAAAGACTCACAACTTTTAATTGCAGAAAGAATATGTTTCTTACTTTCCATATCCATTGCATCTTGCTCAATTGTTCGAAATAGCAAACTGCTTGTCATTCTTTTTTGAGCAAAATCCATATTTACATCTTGATTCAAATCTTCTTTAAAGAGGCTTTCAAGTGTAATTTCATCAGTGTTTAAAGGTGTACCCAAATAAATAATTCCACTTGGCTTACTAGAACATCCTACAAGCAAAAGGAAAAAAATACCAAATGATGCGATGATTTTTTTCATTCAAAATCCTCCTCAACAAGAGATATATGACCACCGATTGAGTTTATTTTATTGACAAAATCTTCATATCCTCGTTCCATAAACTCGACTCCCTTAACATAACTTCGTCCTTTAATGATTAAGGCGATTAGTACTAGTGCTGCCGTCGCTCTTAAATCACTTCCTATTAGTTTTGAAGGTATCAATTTATTATCACCATTGATGACAATACTTTGACCGATCAATTCAATTTTTGCACCACATTTTGATAGTTCTTTTATATGAGAAAACCGATCATCATATATCGTTTCTTTAATAAGGTGAATATGAGGAATCGTTAAAAGATAAGAAGTCAATAATGGTTGTAAATCACTAGGAAAGGCTGGATATGGTCCAGTCTCGATTGTAAGAGAATGTTTACTAAATTCTTTAGAAATTTCTATACAATGATCTTTATAAAGATAGGATATTTCAAGTTCGTCCAATACTTTAAAAAGACTTTCCAAATGAGCTCTGTTTACATTATAAATTTTTAAATTCCGACCTAGGGCTGCACCTAAAAGTATAAAGGTTCCAGCTTCAATGCGATCCCCGATTACATTATAAGTGCAACCATGTAATTTTTTGCCACCGACAACAACGATCATCTCTTCATCATAATGAATTTCTTCACCCATCAAAGAAAGCATATTGATAACTTCAAAAACTTCCGGTTCACGAGAATAGTTTTCAATAACGACTGTACCATTGATACTATTAGCATATAACAAAGCATTAATTGTTGCTCCCATCGATACCTTTGGAAAACAAATATAAGCTTGCTTTTGTTCGCTAGCAATTAAGTCATAAACTTTTCCTTCTAATCGTGTTGAAACTCCCATTTTTTCTAGGGCAAAAAGGTGAAGATCAATCGGTCTTACTCCTAATTTACAGCCTCCAGGAGCCACTACTTTCATATTTTTAAATATCGGCAATAGGGCTCCGTAAAAATAATATGATGCTCGAAAAGTTTTCATTTCTTCAAAAGTCAAATCACATTTTTGTAAATTGCTGCTATTGATAGTCAAAGTATGATTTTTATATTTTACGTTCACATTAAGTTTTTTTAAAATTTCAATCTGCTGAAAGATATCTTTTATCTGAGGAACATCATGCAAAACGACCTTTTGCTTTGTAAGTAATGCGCAAGGAATAAGGGCTAAAGCAGCATTTTTAGAACCACCTATTGTCACTTTACCGCTTAAAGAATGCCCTCCATCAATACGAAAACTTTTCATAAGATCACCTATTCGGTAAAGTTTATGAGTATAAAATGTTCTTTATTACTTATTATCTTTTTCAAAGCTTTAAGTTTATTTTATCATCGGTAAGATATATACTTGTTTTTCAACAAAAAAATTAAAAATAACGTAAAGATACTTTTCACTTTCCTCTAGTATAAAATCATCTCCAACTTCAATCCTTGCCAAATAAATTAAATGGTTATTACAATATTTGAGTGGTACTTGAAGTAGTGTGATGCTTTCCTTAGTTCTTTTTAAATTTTTCCAAAATTTCTTTTCTGCGTGCTCCCTATCGTGCAGCCTCATATTATCAGCAACAGAGTCCAAAAATTCCGAATCATCTATAAAACGATTTTCAGCACAAAAAATTACTGTATATAAACAACTATTAATTTTGTTGTCACTAAAACTATATTTTATGTCAAGAATCTTAGCCAGTGCCAAGAAACCATTGTATAAAACGTTAAATTTTTTTCGATAGCGAAATCTTAAAAGTCCCTTTTGCGAAAATAAAAGTCGGTCTTTGTTATTGGAAAATTTTTCAAAATATTTTTCTTCCTTCAGTTTGTCATAAAGTACTCTCGCTTCTTCGTAAGAAATCATCAAAATATCCTCTATTTTTATTATAACAAAAAAGGCAAAATCATTTAATAATAAGAAAAAATATGGTATAGTTTCATAAATTAGGAGGAAATGATATGATCAGCAAAAATTTGGCACGTGATGTTTTGAATATCGCTCTCCAAACAGGTGGCGATTTTGCTGAAATTTACCTTGAAGAAAATATTTCCAACTCAATTTCTCTTGATAACGGAAAAGTCGAAATGGTAAATTCGGGCATAACTTATGGTGCAGGAATAAGAATCTTAAATAAACTTCAAAGTGTTTACGGCTACACTAATGATATTTCGAGAAAAGGCTTAGAAAAATTAGCCAAAACTCTTTCAGCTTCATATGAAGGGCAACCGCTTTTTAAAGTTACAAATATTAATAAAGTCCGCGTCCCTCATAAACATAAGCCTAAAATTAAATATAGCGATATCTCTGTTCAAGAGAAAATCGAGCGTATGAAATCCGCTTCAGATATCATGCAAAACTATGATCCACGCATTGCAAGAACCATGGTCAGTTTTGCTGATAATACTAAAAAAGTGGTTATCTTCAATTCAGAAGGAAAACAATTTACTGATATCAGAACTAGAGGACGCATCTATATGACCGCGATAGCAAGCAAAGAAGGCGCTATTGAAACAAGCGGTGTCGGTCCTGGAGCGCAAAAAGGGATGGAGTTTTTCGATCAAGAATTGGATTTAAAAGAACTGGCTACAGAAGTCGCAAAAACTGCTTTAATCATGCTTGATGCGAAAGAATGTCCTTCAGGTAAAATGCCAGTAATTATCGGGAATGGCTTTGGTGGTGTCATTTTCCACGAAGCTTGCGGTCATCCTCTTGAAGCTAGTAGTGTCGGTCGTGGTCTTTCAATATTTTCTGGTAAGCAAGGTCAAAAAATTGCTTCTGATCTCGTCTCCGCAGTTGACGATGGAACGATCGAAGGCGCTTGGGGATCTGGAAACATTGACGATGAAGGAAATAAAACTCAACGAACTTTATTAATTAAAAATGGTATTTTAAACGATTATATGGTCGACAACTTCTCAGGAAGAAGAATGGGAAGATCCGGTAATGGCTGTGCTAGACGACAAAGTTACCGTTATGAACCGACTTCAAGAATGTCTAACACTTTCATTCTTCCTGGAAAATCAACCCCTGAAGAAATAATTAAAGCAACCAAATTTGGTCTTTATGCCAAGTCATTAGGCGGCGGTTCAGTTAATCCCACCACCGGTGATTTTAACTTTGCGTGTACCGAAGCTTATATCGTAAAAGATGGTAAAATTGCTTACCCCGTTAAAGGAGCAACTTTAATCGGTTCCGGCAAAGATGTTTTGACACGTGTCGATATGGTTGGCAATGATTTAAAACGTGCGCAAGGAATGTGCGGAGCAAGTTCCGGTTCGATTCCCGTTGATGTCGGTCAACCGACTATTCGTTTAAGTGAAATGACTGTTGGAGGTAGAGGAGGCGTTATTAAGCAATGAACTACAATAAATTTTTTGAATTAGCCAAAGAAGAAGGCATTGAATCTTTAGAGTTATATATCGTAAAAAGATATAATTTGTCGATTTCCTTGTTTCAAGGCCAAATAGATTCGTTTACAAATGCAGATACATATACAATCGCTATTCGTGGAATTTATCATGGAAAAATGGGCTATGCGTATTCTGAAAAAAATGACCGAACAACTCCACAATATCTTATTGATCAAGTAAAAGAGAACGCAAAGGTAATCGATAATGATGAAGTGCCAAATATTTTTAAAGGTTCTGAAAAATATCTAAAGAAAAATGTCTATAATCCTAAAATAGTAAAAATTCCAACCGAAACTAAAATCGCTCTTTTAAAAGAAATTGAAAATGGAATTAAAAATAGCGATTCGCGCATTACCGAATCGACTGTATCTTATGAAGAAAGCATTGAAGAAATTGAACTTTTAAATTCCTATGGCTTGAAGCTCAAAAATAAATCTAACTATATCGTTATTTACGCAGACGCAGTCGCTAACGACGATGGCGAAATTAGGAATAGTTACGATTTTAGAATCTTTACAAATTTCGATGATATTAATCCAGACGCCATCATTAAAAAAGCTGTTCAAAACACTTTATCTCAATTTGGAGGTAAGCCTTGCGCTTCTGGAAAATATAAAGCCGTATTATCTCCAAAAGTCACCGCTTCATTATTAGGATTTTTTCTAACTAACGTTGAAGCTGAACAAGTCCAAAAAAATACATCGCTTCTTAAAGACAAACTTAATCAATCGGTTTGTTCGAAAAAAGTTACAATTCAAGAAAATCCTCTAACTAAAAACGCTTTTTTCCGATATTTTGATGATGAAGGTGTCGCTACTTACAATAAAAAAATTGTAGAAAAAGGTGTATTGAAAACTTATTTATATAATTTAACTTCTGCCGCAAAAGACAATGTCTCTTCAACCGGTAATGGTTATAAATCTTCAGCCGCCGGCAAAGTAGGTATCGGTACAGTGAATGTGGTTTTAAAACCAGGTCGCAAAACCGAAGAAGAATTATTTGCTAAAGTAATCGATGGCATATATATCACTGATGTCCAAGGGTTGCACGCCGGTATGAACTCTAAATCCGGCAACTTTTCTTTGCAAGCAGCCGGATACTTAATCAAAGATGGCAAAAAAGCAGATGCGGTGTCTTTAATTACTATCGCTGGCAATTTATTTACTCTTTTCAAAGAAGTGAAAGAAGTAGCGTCAAATCTTGAACTGCAACCCAATTCGATTTCTACCCCTTCAATCTTAATCAAAAAACTAGCAATCTCAGGTTTATAGAATTTAAAAAGCAGATTGTTGAATAATCTCTATTAATTAAGTCATTATTCGTTAAATCTGCTTTTTTGATTATTCTTTTTCTAGATCGCTATAAATTTCTTCGTCAACTTCATACAACGGGCGATCTTGAACCTCGATCATTACTCTTCCTAGATATTCCCCGATAATACCGATAAAAATTAGTAGCACTCCGATAAAAAATCCGATTGCTCCAATAATTGCGATAGTACCATTTGGAATTTTTAAGAATGCCGTCGTTGCACCACAACAAGTCAATATCTCAAAAATCAAAAACAAAATCGATACTACTCCAAATATCGCCATAAAAGCAAACCCGAATTTAAAGGAATACCTAAGTGGCATAATCGAAGAAGACGTAATGGAATCTCCAGCTAAGCGAAACATCGCCTTATAGTTATAATGCGTTTGTCCGGCCGGTCTTTTTTTACGCACAAATTCCACTTCGGTCGTTTTATATCCGGCAAAAGGAACAACTACTCTAAATACGTGATTTTTTTCTCTTAATTCGTTGACTTTATCCGCAACTCTTCGAGAAATCAATCGATAATTGCCGACATTTTCAGGAATTTTAATTTTGCCCGAAAGTTTTGAGATAATTTTATAAAACCATTCGGCAGTTTTTCGTTTAAGTAGCCCATCGGATTTACGATCAACACGTTTTGCATTTACAACTTCATAACCTTCTTCGTATTTTTTTAAAAGTTCAGTAATTAATTCGGGTGGATCTTGTAAATCAGCATCCATAACTATTAAGGCATCGCCTCTAGCGTGTTTCATTCCGGCCGCTACCGCAGCTTCATGACCAAAATTTCTAGAGAATGATACAATGTGAATGTTATTTTGTTTTTCTCTTTGAGCTTTCAATATATCTAAAGTTTTATCACGACTTCCATCGTTTACTAGCATCAATTCAAATCGGTAATTTTTAATCTCACCGATAACTTTATTGATGGCCTCAAAAAATATGGGAGCCATCTCTTCTTCATTATACATCGGTACAACAATAGATATTAATTTCATTTTTACCTCCTATCAGTTTCCAATATGGCGTAAGTATTCAAATCATAATATTTTCCATTAAAATATCTTCGACCACGTTGAACTCCTTCAAACTGAAAGCCACATTTAGCTAAAATATTTTTAGAAGTTTCATCTTCGGTTTTTAGTTTAATTTGTACGCGATGAAGTTTTTGATCTTCTATAAGATATTTTGTCACAACTTTTATAGTTTCCTCTAAAATGTCACTATCCCAATATTGTTCACCAATCCAAAAATCAATGCTGCAGATACGATCTTCCGGATAAAAATTTTTTATGGAAATTTGACCGAATATTTTTTTGCTATCTTTAACATCTGTAATGGCCCAAATCAAGAGATTTTCATTGTCGTATAGTGGTACAGTTTCAACTAATTTAACCGCTATTTCATCTATTGCGATTTTTTCAGCAGCAAAAAATCTTTGTTTTACTTTATCGCTTGTTAAAAGTTCCGCAAGAACAACCGCATCTCTTACGCTATATTTTCTAATTTTTATTAGTTCACCTTGTAGAGATGCAAGGTTTAGACCTTTTTTTCTTTTTCTTTTAAAGGGCTTCATAGTAACTTCCTCGTTTTTTACATTATATCATACTACTTAAAAAATACCACTAACATCGTAGTTTTTAATGCTTGTCTTACCCAAAAACGATTTAAATCGGTAAGAATTTTAGTAATAAGACAAACTTTTTTGCTTAGAGCGGTTTTATTTTTTTTTTACCTATGGTACCTGACTTTGGTAGCAAACCCTAAAATGAGGCGCTAAATAAGGAAAAAGAATAAGATTAAAAAAACTCTTTTTTC
>CANQWG010000049.1 GCA_947627505.1 uncultured Bacilli bacterium
TAATTACTTTAGTAATTAACTCCTTACCTTTTTTCCCCTTTTCCTAAATTTTTGAGGCGCTAAATCCTAAAAACGGGGTTTGAACTTACATACACCATAAAAATGAAAAAAGACGCCGATCAAAAAAATTTTATTGATGAACTTCGAGTTAAAAATGGTAATCTTCCAATCACCCTTACCGTTAAAAGATTTGAATAAAGAGCGTCTCCTGTTTTTTACAATACGTATTATAAAGATAAAAATTCATAGATTTTTTATGATAAATAAGATATCATATAATATAAATAAGGAGAAATCAGATTTCAATGGACGTTGACCCTAGTGACACTTGCAGTATTCAAATAGAAATCTATCATATAAAATTAATTCAATTTTTATGTGAACTATCGAATGATAGTTTGCATCTTTTTTGATGTTTTAAGGAGAAATTATTAACATGCCTGACTATCTGCAGATAATTATTATCGTGATATTATTACTCTTTTCCGCTTTTTTCAGCGGAGCTGAAACTTCCTATACTTCACTTAACAAAATAAAATTACGAACCAGCGCCGAAAATGGCGATAAGAATGCCGGAAAGGTTTTAAAGGCTAGTGAAAATTACGATCGTTTGATCTCTACTCTTTTAATCGGAAACAACATCGTAAACATTACTTCGGCCTCTATTGCAACCATCCTTTTTGTCAATGTCTACGGACAAAACGGCACTTGGATTTCAACGATAGTGATGACTTTAATCGTTTTAGTGTTTTGTGAAGTTCTTCCTAAAGCGATAGCCAAAGAACGTCCTGAATATTTTGCCAAACTTTTTAATCCTTTCGTGGTATTTTTGAGTTACGCTTTTTTACCTTTGAGTTTCATTTTGGAAAAAATTAAAAATGGCTTTTCTCATCTATTTAAAAAGAAAGCGACTGAAGAAACTTTTTCGGAAGAAGAATTGTTGACTATTTTCGATGAACTTGAAGAAGAAGGAAAAATTAAACCTTATGAAAATGAGTTGATCTCTTCCGCCATAAAGTTTGATGATATCGAAGTTAAGGAAATTCTCACTCCTCGTAACGAAGTAGTAGGAGTTCCAATCGACGCTTCATTTAAAGAAGTTTACGATATCTTTCAAGAATCGCGATATACACGGGTCCCTGTTTATCATGAAACTTTGGATAATATCGTCGGTCTTTTACACGAAAAAAATTTCTTCAAATTTTTGGTTGAAAATGAAGATAATACTGAAAGTTTCGAAGTAAAAAAATTAATGACTGATGTTTTCTTTCTTTCTGAAGAAACTAAAATTTCCGTTGCTTTAAAAATTTTTCAAGAAAAGAAAACCCATATGGCCGTAGTTCTAGATCAGTTTGATGGTACCCTTGGTATTGTTACTTTAGAGGATATCATCGAAGAATTAATCGGTGAAATCTTCGATGAAACCGATGAAATTTTCGAAGAAGTTAAACAATTAGACGAAAACAATTATCTAGTGAGCGGTAAAGAAATGCTCTTTGATGCCTTTGATACGATGAAAATCGAACCTGAAGAAGGGCTTGAAAATCAGACTATTAATTCTTGGTTAGGTCGTGAATTTGGACGAATACCAACTTCCGGCGATAATCTTATTTATCAAGATGATTGGAAAGTGATGGTTGTTTCCGCCAACAAAAAAGGCGCTATCCAAGTGCGTTTCACACATAGTAAAGATTAGAGGTGTTTGATATGGGAAAACCTTTAGCCGATTTCATTCGCCCTACTTCATTCGATGAGGTAGTCGGTCAAAAACATTTAGTCGGTCCTCATGGCATTTTACGTCGCATTATCGCTTCATCTTCTTTGCCAAATATGATTTTTTATGGACCTTCTGGAACCGGAAAAACAACGATTGCTAGAATTATTGCCAAAATGACCGAACGCAAATTTTACATTTTAAATGCTACCAGCGCTTCAACAAGCGATATAAAAGATATCATCGCTTCATTAGGCGATTTAGAACATTCAAATGGTGTTCTTTTATATCTTGATGAGATTCAATACTTTAGCAAAAAACAGCAACAATCATTATTGGAGTTCATTGAAAACGGACAGATTGTCTTGATTGCTTCGACAACTGAAAATCCCTATTTTTACATTTATAACGCCATTCTTTCACGTTCGACGATTTTTGAATTTAAAGCGGTTTCGGAAGATGAAATCTTGCAAGCGTTAAAACGTGCAGTTAAAGTTTATTGCGAAAACACCAATGTACAAGTTGAAATTGATAATGGAGTTTTAGAACAGATTGCTCGTGCCGCAAGAGGCGATGTTCGTCGTGCCATCAATTCTGTCGAGTTACTTTTTCTTTCTTCTAATAACGTTCATAACTGCTATCATTTTACCCTCGATGATGTATCCATCGTCCTCGATAATGGGGCGATCCGCTATGATCGTGATGGCGATATCCATTATGATTTGCTTTCGGCTTTTCAAAAATCGATTCGCGGTTCTGATCCCGATGCCGCAATTCATTATTTAGCTCGATTGCTATCCTCAAACGATATCATTTCACCCGCCCGTCGTCTATTAGTGATTGCTAGTGAAGATATCGGGCTTAGCAATCCTCAGGCAATTTCAATCGTCAAAGCGTGCGTCGATAGTGCTTTTCAATTAGGGATGCCGGAAGCTAGAATCCCTCTTGCAGAAGCAGTATTGTTTTTAGCAACAGCGCCAAAGTCTAACTCAGCCATATGTGCTATCGATAGTGCCCTAGAAGATATTAAGCAAGGAAATTACGGAGATATTCCCTCTAATCTTCAAGACGCTCACTATCAAGGAGCGGAAAAACTAGGTCATGGCATAGGCTATATTTATCCACATGGTCACCCTCATAACTATGTTGAGCAACAATATTTGCCTGACAAATTAAAAAATGTTAAATACTACACTTATGGCGATAATAAAATCGAACAACTGGCAAAAAAATATTGGGATGAAATCAAAAAGAAATAACCATCGATATTTTATGTTTGATAATTGTCACGAAATTTGTTTAAAATTATGTAAAAAGCGAGGTGTCTAATGATGTATGGTGAAGAAGTAGTAGAAAGAATTCTCTTTACTGAAAACGACATTAAAGAAGTTTGCGCAAAACTCGGAAAGCAGATTTACGAAGATTACAAAGAACGTAATCCGATTTTAATTTGCACTCTCAAAGGAAGCTTTATGTTTTTTGCCGAACTTGTCAAAAATATCGGGGCGGATTTTTCCGTAGAATACATCAAAGCTTCTTCTTACATCGGTGCTCACACTTCAGGCGAAGTAAAATTATCCGGTTTTTTTACTAATTTTGAAGTCAAAGATCGTGACATTTTAATCGTAGAAGATATCGTTGATACCGGTTTAACAATTCAAAAACTGACGAAATTTTTGATGGAAAAGGGCGCAAATTCAGTCGAAGTTGTGACCATGTTAAATAAAAAAGTAAGACGAATTGTCGATGTTACACCTAAATATGTCGGATTTGAAATTCCCGATCTCTTTGTTATTGGATATGGATTAGATTATAACGAAAAATATCGCAATATTCCTTTTATCGGAATTATGAATCCTAAATATATCGAAAAATAATTACTTTAAAAAATCAACGATAAGATTTATTACCTTTCGATGGCCGGTGGCATTTAAAATCAAATGCGACATTCGAGGTATTATTTTAATTGAAAAATCTTGACAATATCGACTGACATACTCGATTGAAGAATAAGGTACTAATTGATCGCAATCTCCCCAGATTAATAGAGTTTTAGAATTGATGATATCAAGTCCTTCATTGCAACATTTAATAATTTTTTTAAACGTTTTGAAGGAACGCAAATTATAATTAGGCATCAATTGCTTTACCAATAAATGAACCGCTTTTCGATCGTTGATCAACAATTCTTTTTGCTTCGACAATACGTCATTATGATGAGAAAAATGCGCCAAAAGATAATCTAAAAAATATCTTACTCTTGATGTCATCGATTGTAAATTAAAGTATTCGTTTGATGGAGCAAGTAAAACTAATTTTTTTACTTCCTGATGTGAAGCTATGTATGCCGCCAAGGCACCACCCAGTGAAAAACCAATGATATCCACACTATCGTATTTTTTCTTTAATACATCAAATTCTTTCATTACAAATAAAAATGTTTCTTCAGTTTTAAACTCTTTTAAATGATTTTTTAATCCGTGTCCTGGAAGATTTTTATTGCTAACTTCATTATAAAGTTTTTCTAAATAAGGCATTAAATTAATAAAATCAGAGGCGTCAGTTGCAAATCCATGGATCAATAATACCGCACGAGTCATGTTATCACCTAAAGAGTATTTTTTCCGCTTTTAGACTTTTTTTATGATTATCTTCACACTATTTCAATAAATAAATGATATAATACTTTTCATAAGGAGCTAACATTATGAATCTTAATATTTTTACTTCGATTTCCTCAGAACCTACTGAAGGAGAACCATCGATTGATTTTAATCAAATTTTATACGATATAGTTCATTGGTTGAGTACTAATGGCGTAAAATTGTTGCTCGGCTTAATCGGACTTTTTATTTGTTTTAAAATTATCAATTTTATCAGTAATCGTGTCAATAAGATTATGTTAAAGCGAAATGTCGATTTAACCGCAACTAAAATTACACAGCGCTTTGTAAAAATTGGCTTAAAACTTTTGGTGTTTATGCTATTTTTATCGTTTGTCGGTATTGATACTGCCGGTATCGGAGCTGCAATTGCTTCTTTGGCGGTTACTATCGGCTTAGCCCTTCAAGGATCTTTGTCGAATATCGCCGGCGGCATTGTGATTCTAATTACTCGCCCTTTTAAAGTCGGTGATTTGATTGAAACCGGCGATATCATCGGAACCGTCGATGATATTCGCGCATTTCATACCATCGTCATCACTCCCGACAATAAAGTAGTGACTTTGCCTAACGGAGCCTTATCCAATAGCAATATCATCAATCACTTCTCTAAGAAAATACGGCGTCTTGATTTAGTCTTTTCCATTAGTTATGATGATGATTTTAAAAAGGCTCAAGAAATCATTCTTGATCTCGCCAAAAATAACCCCAAAGTTTTAGTCTTACCAGAACCAAGCGCTAGAGTTAGCGAACATGGTGCTAGCGCTATTAACATAACCGCAAAACTTTGGGTAAATAGTGAAAATTATTACGATACTAAATTTGAGATGCTCGAAGAAGTGAAAACTGCGTTTGATAAGAATAATATTACGATTCCCTTTAATCAAATGGATGTTCATCTCGATCAAAAAAACAGCGACAAATAAATCGCTGTTTTTTTTTTGCACATTTTCTTAATTACAGAATTCCTTCAATCGTCAACCGTTCAAGAACCAATCGCGGTTTAGCACCGGTTACCGCGATAGTAAGTTTCCCTGAATTGATTTTAGCGTTATCCATCACACAATTTAAAGTGGCATTGGTAATTTCATCGAATTCTTGTAAGACCACATAAGAATTATCATCGTCACTCAATAAGAAGAAAACTTTATTTGTTTCACTATATTTGCCCCCCGTATTAAGTTTAATTGAATCGATTTTAGTGAAATCATGTTGGATTGTCATATAGTGTAAAGAAAGGTTATCTAAAGCATCGTTAATCCCTTCGGGAACTGAAGTAGCAGCCTTCGAGCCTCCGAAGCGGAACTCACCCGAAAAATTACCGCACGATGATAAAAAGATTTCAAAATCACTTAACTTGATAGTGGCACTACCATATGAAGTCGGGACATTTGTGGCTTTGCTGAATGATTCATCAAGCAAAACTTCACTATTGCCTTTTAACTCATCGAAACTTTTACGTGCCTCAAGCAAAACTCCATAATTAGTTATTAATGCTTTCTGTTCATTAGTTAAGGCATTGTACAATTTTTCGGCATATTCGATAGCCTCTTTAGATTTCAAAGTTACTTCCCCGATAGCATCGATTGCTTCAATCGTCAATCTTACCGCTTCTTTATCAAATAACGCTTGATATTCTTCGCGAGCGGCAACTAAAATTTCATAATAATCTGCGACTTGCGATTTAAGTTCACTTTTTAAATCAGCATACAACGCTTCGGCCTTTTCGATCAACGGAAGCGAATCAAGAGTAACTTTATCGATCGCTTCAACCGCGGCGATAAATTCATCGATTAATTCCTCATCGGTTTTAACAACTTTTTCATAAGGATTATTGTCATTCAATGCTCCTGGTCCAGAATACTCTTTGTCATAAATCATTTCGATAAATTCCGGATGATCGATAAACGGATTTCGATTATGTTGGTAGTCTTTATAAATGATGTTATTACGATTGACTTCATAACTATCGACCGGATCTTGTCCTGAAGTTGCCCATTTATATAAATTATCGAAATTGCCATGCTCGCCTTTAGCACCGCTTGAAAAATCACGATAGCGAGATGAAGACGGAGAATCTAATTCCAGATCCGGTTCACCTTTATTTGTTCCTTTATCTCCTTCATAACGAACCGCCATATAAAAGATGGTTCTCGCGGTATCGCCTTTAAATTCATCACTAGGTTCAAAAGTTTGACTTGAAGTATCACGACGATTGTTGCCATGATATCCGGAGAGCAACTCACCACCTTCAGCAAAATCCATATTTCCTCGTGTCGAATTAAGATTACTATTACATGGATGAAGGTTATGTAAATCGCTTCCTGCCGGAGAAGTAGTTCCAAAATCCCCGTGGCTTTTAGCCCAAACGTGTTCTTTATTGTAAGAAGTCGACAAATTTGTAGCTCCGGTATAAAAAAGCATCAATTGGTTACTATTATTAGGATTGACATCAATTTTTTTAAAAAAATCAGTCGTACTACTATATCCAAAAGTGTCGTGATCATCGATCAACTCGTGCAACGCTTGTTTTAAATCTTCACCGACTTTACCTCTTACCGGTTCATAAAAATCACTGGGGAAATTTGGTGCAATGGTTGAATTAAACCATTTAGTAGTATCCATCCCTCCTCCATTAAATCCTGAAGAAGAGCTAGAAGAACTGGAAGAAGAACCACTAACGCTTGATGAAGCACTAGAATCAGACGAAGATGAAGAACCATCGGAACTAGCGCTACTAGAAGTAGATGAAGTATCATTAGAAGAAGATATTTCTCCTGAAGATATGCTTTCACTACTAGAAGCAGTACTTTCTTGAATACTTGAATCTACCGATGTTTGATTTTGAGATGTATCACTTTGCGATGATTGGACGCTCGATACACTAGTATCATCTATTTTTGAATCAAAGGAACTCGTCTCATTATTTTGTAAATTACACGCACCGACATTAAGTAAAAGTGCTAGCAATAGAACAGTTCTATTAATTTTCATAATACACCTCACTGCGTATATTTATTATATATCCTAAAGTAGTTTTAGTCTAGATAGTAAGCAAAATAAAAGTGTTAAGTGTTAATTATAAAAGCAAGTGCAACAAACAAAGAAAGAAACGGGAAGAAAATGTTGCAAACAGAAGTAAAATTA
>CANQWG010000050.1 GCA_947627505.1 uncultured Bacilli bacterium
TAGAGCCGTATACGAGAAACGTACGTACGGTTCAATGGGAGGGGCAAAGGCTTAGCGCCTTCCCTCTACCCTATTTTACAGAAATTTATTTTATTATTTCAATTTGGCACAAACGATATCGGCAACACAAGCGCAAAATCCAAAGCAAGCGGTAAATCCACCGATCCAACTGCCGATGCCTAAATGAAGGTTATTTTCATACACACCAATGCTTGTGAAATGCTCGTTGCAAGTAGCTAACAAACAGCCGACATTGGAGAAAAGTAGAATTGCGGATAAAATAAATAAAAATGCTGATAAGCCAACGAAGAATTTGCTTTTGTTAGTTAATAAAAATGCCAAAACTCCAGCGATAACCGGTAGTAAATATCCTAAGAAAGATCCCCAATTAAAGTAGAAAGTCGGAGTGCTATAAGGAAGTTGTGCGGAACCTCCGAAAGCAACTAAAATTCCCCACATATCTGCTTGAGTAGCGCCGAGTCCGGTTTTAATGTAACTTACTGATGGTAAAAAAATCATTAAAGTTGTTATTAATCCTAAAATTAATGTGGCAAATGAAAATATAGAAAGGCCAGTTTTCTTGGTTTTTTGCATACACAAAAGTCTCCTTATCGTTTAATTATTATAATAGATAAAAAAGTATTAGACAATAACTTAGTTTAAAATATTCGCAAAAGCATATCATATTTTAGAGTAGCTTTTAAGCGTATGATTAAATTGGAGGAAACTATAAAGAACTATTATGTCTTTAAAAATCGGATTAGTGTTAAGTGGCGGAGGAGCACGTGGCGCCTATCAGTTAGGTGTGATGTTTGCGATTTATAAGCACGGCTTTTATCGTCATGTCCAAGCTTTAAGTGGCGCTTCAATCGGATCTTTAATGTGCCTTGCTTTTTTAGATGGTGATTTAATTAAGACCTATAATCTTTGGAAAAAAATTTCACCTGAATTAGTATTGGCGGCAAAAGACAATTATCGTTCTAGAGTACCTTTTAAAGGTCGTGGTATTTTTTCTAATTACGCTATAAAGCAATTAATTACAGACAATTATGATTTAGAACGCTTGGTGAACACTAAAAAACCGCTTTATTTTGCTACTAGTCAAATAAAAAGAAAAATAATAAAAAAAGAATACGAAGCAAAATATTTTTTAGTCAACTATAAATCTGAAATTGAAATTATCCAATATCTTTTGGCTTCAAGTGCAATCCCGTATATTTTTGATAGAGTGAATATTGAATATGAATCATATACCGACGCTCTTAAATCGGACAGTGAACCGATAAGCCCACTTCTACAATACAATATAGATTGTATCTTTGTAATTCCACTTACATCAGCACATTCAGTTGAAAGATTTAAAGCATTAAAAATGCCGATAATCGATTTTATGAGTGAAAAACTTATCGCTTCACCAATTATTAATATGATCGATTTCGATTCGCGGAAGATTGACGAATATATTTCTTTAGGATATTGTATTGGTGATACACTTCTTAAAGAAGCTGTTAACAGAAATTTTTTTTCAAGGAAAAAAAAGACACAATATTTATCTTTGAAAAGCTCCGGAATTACAATCGATGTAGATCGAAAGTTAACGTTAAAGGAAATAATTGAAGATTCTAATTACAAAAGGAGACGTATATGAAATTTAATGAGATGACTATCAGTGAGTATTGCTTAGCTTTAAAATCAAAGACTAGTGTTCCAGGAGGTGGTTCTGCCTTGGCACTAACTTTAGAAATGGCTTGCTCTTTAGCGTTAATGACCGCTCGGTTTACAATTGATAAAAAAGGTTATGAAGATTATCAAACCGAAATTAAATCTGCAATAGATAAGTTGGAAAATTTTGCGGTTGAAGCACACGAGTTAATCGATTTGGATGGTCTTGCATTTCAAGCATTGATGAAAGCATATAGTAATAAAAATCAAGACGAGATTGCGAAAAAATCGGAAGAAGCAAGTGAAATTCCTTATCTTTTATACAAATATACTAAAGATGTCGAAGCTTTAGCTTCAAGATTGGTGGTTATCGGAAATAAAAATGTCGCTTCGGACGCAAGTATCGCGGTCGATCTTTGCAAAGCCATTTATCCCGGTTGTATATTAAATATCAAAGCCAATATTTCCAATATTAAAAATGAAGAATTAAAGAAAAAGTATTTGGATTTATTGTAAGTTTTTAAAGAAATTTTTTAGAAATTTGACTACCCCGTGGTGATTATAATCGTGAGTTGTAATATAAGAAGTAATTTCTTTAGTCTTTTCTTTGGCATTTACCATAGCAACTCCGATTCCGGCGGCTTCAATCATATCGTTATCATTTAAATTATCTCCAAAGGCAATAGTGTTACTATGAGGAATTTGATAATAATCCGCTAAATAAAGCATAGCTTTACCTTTACTAGAATCTAAACTTTGAAATTGAAAGGAATATACGTCGTTAAATTTGCCCCAAAAGATCATAAAAAATTTATCTTTATAAAAAAGTGAATTTAACAATTCGTTAAATTGATCAATGCAATCTTCTTTTACATAAAATTCTAAGGCCAATATGTCATCTTCAATAATAGAATCGAGATCGCCTTCGAAAACTTGAACTTGCTTTGTATCGTGAATAATAAAACATGGGACAAAATTGCGGTTATAAAGATAGATATGGTTTAATGAGCTTGCAAAAGCACATTTTAAATATGGCTTGGCATCTTTAAAAAAACTTTTTACAAGTTCGTTTGATAATGGAAAAGTAATAGCATTTTTTATGGAGTCATCTTTATTTAAAAATACGATTGCCGCACCATTATTACAAATGATGGGTTCATCATAGAGTTTTAGTTGGTGAAATTGATATAATGTACCTTGGTATGGGCGACCGGTATTAAATGAAAAATGGTGTCCTTTTTTGATTAAGCGTCGCAAAAAAATTCGTGTTTGAAACGAGATTGATTTATTTTCTTTTAATAGAGTATTGTCCATGTCAGAAGTGATTAAGTATTTATTCATAAGTGACTCCGTACTGTTCTTATTTTAAACTTTATTAAAAAGTTGGTCAATTAGTGATTGTAGAACTGTTTAATTGTTAAATAGAGTAAAAAATATTAAAATATAGATGAGGTAAAGTTATGAAAATTTGTGATTATTTTAATGACATGGAAATAATTAAGGATTCAAGTAATCCTTTTTCTTATTGCCTTAAAGGGGCAAACAATCATCTTATATATATTGAACCGATGTTTGAAAATCAAGTTAATTTAATTTTACTTCATCACCCGGATTGTTTAGATAAAATTGTAGCGGAAATGAAACGTATTTCAACTTTGAATGAAATTGTAATCTTTGCCGGAGATGAAGAAAATATCATCACTAAAAAAGATGGTGCTATCGAACTCACCATCTATGATCTTTTAGATAAATTGCAAATTTTTGTTGAAGATAAATCACGTGGATCTGACTATGGTGATTAAGCGGTAAGATGTTGAATAAGTAAAACGATAAGACCGACAATTCCTACAAGGTAGCAATAAAAGGCAAAGTAATGTAATTTGCCTTTTTTAATAATCGCAAAGATATATTTTAAAGCAATAAAAGTGGTTAAGCCACTTATGATAATTGCGACGATATAAGCGACTATGTCATTTTGACTGATGGAAATTGAATCTGCTTTAAATATCTTTACAACTTCGAGAAGAAATGATCCAAAAGAAACCGGAATAAACATTAAAAAAGCAAATTTTGCGGAATCTTCATTTTTAAAGCCTCGCACCTTATTGCCGAAAATTGTGATGCCGCTACGGGAAATACCGGGCAATATACCAATTCCTTGGAAGCAACCGATAACCAATGCATCGACGGGTTTCATTTCTTTTAAAGTTCTTTCTTTATTTAACTTCTTGTTTATTAAAAGTAACGTACCTGTGATAAGAAGGAAAATAAAGACGAAAAGTAAAGAAGAAAGAGTAGATTCAATAAAATCATTGAACAATAAACCGATTATTGCCGCGGGTAACGAAGCGATAACTAGGTATAAAAACAGTTTGGCATTATAAATGGTCTCTTCTTCACGATTTTTCTTAAAGACATAGAGACATACGCCTTTTACAATATTAACAAGATCTTTAAAATAATAGGCAAGTACTGCGATTAAAGAACCAAAATGAACAAAAATCGCTAAAGTTAAATCGGTTTTCATATTCAACAAATTTTCGACTATTAAGATATGCCCTGATGATGAAATCGGTAAAATTTCACTTAGACCTTGTACTAAAGCCACGACAATATACTTCCAAATATCCACAACACTCCTCCTTGTTATTACTAGGAATTTATAATAAAATAAATATACTCAATTATATGTGATAAAGGAGAATTTAACAATGTCTTTCAAAGAGTTTAGCTTAATTAACAATCGCGGTGAAACACTATATGGTAATTCATGGTTAGTGGATAAAAATGCGAAAGGCAATGTTGTTATTTCTCATGGTATGTGCGAGCATACCATGCGTTATGAACCTTTAGCTAAAAAACTTAATGAAGCTGGATATAATGTTTATGGCTTAGATCATATCGGGCATAAATTGAATTGTAGCGAAGGCTATTTGGTATGGCCGATTGATGGATTTGAAAGATGTGTCGATAATCTTTATTGCCTCTTGGATAGTTTAAAAGGGGAGCCGCTTTATTTAATTTCACATTCGATGGGATCTTTTATAGCCCAAGCTTTAATTGAAAGAAAAGATACTTCGATTCTTTCTGGAGTAATTCTCATTGGCACAAATGGTCCAACCCCACTTTATAAATTTGGAAAACTTATCACGAGAACTCATGCGTTATTTGTCGATGGAAAAAAACCATCTAAATTTCTTAACAGCATCGTTTTTAGCGGATATAATAAACGCTTTAAAGACGGAAATACAAAATTAGAATGGCTTTCAGCTTCGAAAACCAATATCGAAAATTATCAAAAGGACGAATATTGCGGAGGCATTCCTTCGACTAATTTCTTCCGTTCTTTTTTAAATAATTTAGCGAAAATCCAACGAAAAAAAGAACTTCTAAAAATTGACAAAAATATAAAATTATTGATATTAGGCGGTGAAGATGATCCGGTTGGGAATTATGGAAAAGGAATTTTTAAATTACAAGCGACATATGCCAAGTATGGTATTTCTTCAATCGCAAAAGTATTTCCTAAAATGAGACATGAAATATTAAATGAAGAAGATAATGAAGACGTTTATACGATAATTTTAGATTTTATTGCTGATAAAATTTAATGAAACTACTTTTTTGACCGATGTTTAAAAAATAGCCATCTTGAAAAGTTTTTTTAAATATGGCACAATTAATATGATAAATTAAGATTGGATGTGAGTTAATGAAGTTAACAGTTGTAGGAATGAGCTTTGTCGGTCTTGTGACCGCGATTGGATTTGCTTCAAAAGGCAATCAAGTTTTTGCGTTAGATTCTGATAAGAAAAAAATTGTTGCACTACGTAAAAACGAAATCGAAACCATTGAACCAAAATTATATGATACTTTACTTGCTTCTGAAGCGAATATTAGATTTACTGCGGAGACACGAGATGCGATTTATGGCGCAGATTTAATTTTTATATGCGTCGAAACTATTGAAAAGGACAATAATCCGTGTGATACGACTGCATTATATCAAACACTTAAAGAAATCTGTCGTTTTATTCAAAATGACGTTACGGTTGTCATTCGTTCTGCGGTTCCGGTTGGCACTTGCCAAGAAGTTCATGATTTTATGATGACAATCACAAACAAAAAATATCGCATCGACGTTGTGAGTAATCCTGAATTTATTGCTCAAGGAACAGCGATGCGCGATATGTTAAATCCGGCTCGTGTAGTTATCGGTGTTTCAACCAAAGATTCACGCGAAAAAATGAAAGAACTTTATTCTAACTTTAAAGCGCCGTTATTATTTGTTTCACCGAAAAGCGCAGAACTTATCAAATATGCATCAAACGGATATTTGGCAGTCAAACTCTCGTATGTTAATGAACTTGCCGATTTATGCGATGCCATTGGAGCCGATATTCAAGAAGTCAGTGTTGGTATTGGTTTAGATCCGCGTATCGGAAGCAAGTATATGTCTTCTGGTATTGGATATGGTGGACCTGCGTTACCCCTTGATACTCAAGTTCTTTCGAATATGGCGAAGAATAACGACGTTGAACTTTCAATTCTCGATGCTGCTGTTGCGGCTAATGAAAGAAGACCGCATGCGATGATCGATAAAATGAAAAAAGAATTAGGAAGTATTGCGGGTATGCGCTTTGCGGTTCTCGGTTTGTCATATAAAGGAAACACCAATGACATTCGTCGTTCGCCGGCTTTTAAGGTTATCGAAGAATTGATTAAAGAAGATTGTCGAATAATCGCTTATGATAGTGTGGCAACGACCACCTTCCGAAAGAAAATGAAAAGTGATCAAAGAATCGCGTATGCAAATACTTTAGATGAAGCTTTAAAAACTTGCGATGCTGCCATTTTCTTAAATGATTGTGAAGAATTTAAGAATTTAACAAACGATCAAATTGTTGAGTATATGAAAAAGCCAATTGTATTCGATGGTAAAGGAGTATTGAATCCTTATGAATTAAAGGATGTTAAATACTATGCAATCGGTAAAAAAAGGCCATAAAAAATTTAAATTTCGAACTTTATAAGAATTTTATTAATAAGCGGTTTGTCTAAATGTCAAACCGCTTATTTTGTTATCTTTACTAATAATATTTAAGCTTTTTTATTTTGACATGGATAGAATATTAGGATTTATTGCTTATTTCTGTTTTTTTGGTTGCAAAATGAAATTTTTTTTTGACGAATTGATGCTCTGGTTGAATAATTAACCTGACTTTAGGCAGGAACCCTAAAATATAGTGTTACATCAATCAAAAAGCAAATCAGCATTGAGAATATTCTCGA
>CANQWG010000051.1 GCA_947627505.1 uncultured Bacilli bacterium
TATTACCCTCAAAAATCTATATTTTTTATTCGTTTATATACCATACTTTTTGGGATTTTATTTTAATTAATATTATTATTTGGCATAAAATTGATCCGCCGCCATTAATATATAAAAATAAATTTAAATTTTCATATGAATTTATAATATTTGCTAGTAAGGGAAAGAATAAAACATTTAATTATGATGAAATGTTTAAAGTATCTAACCAAGAAATGCATGATGTGTGGAATCTTCCTGCGGTTCAAATGAATGAAAAAAAATTCGGATATCATCCCACCCAAAAGCCTGAGTGTCTTCTAGAAAGAATTATTATTGCGGCAACAAATGAAAAAGACTTAATATTAGATCCGTTTATGGGTAGCGGTACGACAGGATATGTTGCTAAAAAATTAAATAGATACTTTGTAGGTATTGAAAAAGAAAAAAAATATTTTGATATTGCGCAAGCTAGAATAATGTCTATTTAATTCAAAAGTGGCGTTTTCTTCTTTTTTCTAAGTAATAAGTACAAAATAGAAATAAATGGAAGAGTGTAGAAATAAGATTTTAATTAGATTAAGTTAGAGCCAAACTGAACATATTCTTATCTTGTTAGTTATATAATATTAAAATGAAGGATATGTTTGATTGAGACCGATTATTTTACATTTATTTTATAGAAAATAATAATTTCAATAACTATAATATTTTTTATGAAAACAAAGTTTAGAATTTTATGCCAAGTTCTACTAGGGGTTGTATATATAGCGATGTTAACTTATTTTACGATTCAATCCCTAAAAAGTGGTACTACTTCACATGAAACATCGGACACGGTTGCTAATGTAACCGCATCAGTGATCGAATGGACAAGTGGACAAAAAGTTACAGTGGATGACTCTTTTCGTTATGCAGTTCGAAAGTGGATTGGCCATTATGGTTATTTTGTTGCGTTAGGTAGTGTTTCTGCTTTATTTTATTATTCCTTTCAACGTCAGACTTCTTGGCTGTTTTCAACGTTATTTCATTTCATCAGCGGAATAGTGTTTGCCTTTTTTACAGAATTTGTTTGCCAAACAATTGCCTCAGGTCGGTATCCGTCATTTTATGATGTCGGAATGGATTATTTAGGATTTATTTCATTAAGCATTATCATCAGTTTGGTCTTTTTCTTTTTGTGGCGAAAAAGCAAAAAGAAAGAGGCATAAATTATTTATAGAGTAAATAAACTGCAATTTTAAATTTTGTAAGATTTTGGATTTTTATATGCAGTTATTTATAATTTTGATTTATTAATATGATAAAATGGAAACATAAGGAGATGCATTTTATGAAAAAAGGTGCTTTGATATTGAGTATGTTGCTGACGGTAGGACTAACAAGTTGTGCTGGTACGCAAGAAAATGCTAGCAATCAAAACTCTTCTATATTAAGCAGTGAAGGTGAAATTCAAAGTGATAGTTATTCACTACCATCGATTGATGTATCGTCGATGCCTAGTGTTAATTTGAGTGAAAACGATCACGAAACTGACGAAAGTATAGAAGCGCCAAGTACTGAAGCGGATGATAATTACAATCCGGATTCCGAAACGATTGTTTTACTTAAAGATAATAATTCCTCGATTTCTAATAATAATGGAGGAGTTGTGATCCAAAATAATGAGATATATGTTACTAAAGGCGGTATTTATCGTTTTTCAGGAACCTTATCCAACGGAAAAATTATCGTGAATTTAGATGAAACTGAACAAGCGGAATTAGGATTGGATGGTGTTAATATCAGCTGTGATTATGGAGCACCAATTGGTATTTTTAATGGTGATAAAGTTGAAATATCCGCGAAAAATGAAAGTGAAAACTATATTAAGGACGTGAGAACATCGTTAGAAGAAACTAAAGATGGTTCAAATTCCGCGATATATTCTAAAATTGACACTAAAATTAAAGGGCGGGGTTACTTAAATATTTTAGCTAATTATAATAATGGTATCGGTGTAAGCAAAGATTTAGAAATTAAAAATGCTACGCTTGAAATTGTCGCACCGAATAATGCGATTAAAGGTCAAAATTCCATAACTGTCGAAAATGGTACAATCACCGCAATTTCCACTTTAGGGGATGCGATGAAAACTTCTAACTCAAATTTATCTTCTAAAGGAAACCAAAAAGGAAATATCACAATTTTAGATGGAACGATAAATCTTTATTCTGCATGTGATGGTGTGGACGCCGCGTACGATGCTATTATTGGTGGTACAAGCACTGAACCGACTATTAATATCTTTACTGATAAATACTCTCAATATTCTAAAGAAGTGACTGCCACTTCCGAAACAGAAATATATTTTGCTTTATCAAACAATTCGCGACCGGGAACAACCTCTATTGATATTAATGCCTATTATTTTGCGGCTTATTTTACGTCAAACGATGGTAATTCGCAATTTGTAAAATTAAATACTGTCAATTCTAAAGCATTTGGTGGTAATCGTACTAGTTGTTTTTCATGTAAAAAACCAACTGAAGCAACTAGGGTGCAGTTTTTTGCTTTCTCCAACAATAAAGCAGAAATGACGGTTGATAATTATGATTTTATGACTGAAGAATTGTCGCTTCCGATTAGTCAAGATACTTATAAAATTTCAAATATTCAAAATAACGTAATGTATGGTTCGTGGACTAATTATAGCACTAATGGTGGTATGGGGCCAGGTGGTATGGGACCGGGCGGCATGGATCAAGGAAATCCGAATGCCAGTGAGTATTCATGCAAAGGAATTAAAGCTGATAATGCAATCGAAATAAACTCAGGTATCATCGAAATTAAAGCGCACGATGACGCGATTAGCGCAAAGAATGATACTCTTTTAGGCACAAATGTTTATGGATTAGGAAGCCTCAATATCAATGGAGGGCAACTTAAAATTACTACTGATGATGATGGTCTTCACGCTGACAATAGTTTAACGATTAGTGGTGGCAATACTAAAGTTATAGCTTCTTATGAAGGAATTGAAGCAACACGAATAAATATTACCGGAGGTACAAACCAAATTTTTGCTTTGGATGATGGAATTAACGGATCTGGCAATAATGCTTCGATTAATATAAGTGGCGGGCTTAGCTATTTTGACGCAAATGGCGATGTTATTGATTCTAATGGGACGATAGAAATGAGTGGTGGTGTTGTTTTTGCAACAGGTTCTTCGGGTGGCGGAAACGGGCTACTTGATTTTGATCGTACCTTTACAATATCTGGTGGTTTCTTCTTTGGTTTTGGCGGTTCCGACATGGCACAAGCTCCTTCATCGAGCAGTAATGTAACGATAAAGAAAAATACTTCATATAGTGTTATGCAAAATAATTATATTAATGTTATGGACGGAAACAATATTGTCGCTTCTATGAAAGTTACACGTTCGAATTTAAGATATTATGTCTTAGGATACGATCAATCTTATGGATCATCATTGGAAGTTACTAATTCAACATCACTTGATGTGACTTTAGTCGATGGATTATATTATATTGCCGCGTGAAATTTAATTAAATTTTAAAGAAAGGATTTATCTTAAATGACAATTAATGAATATCAAGAAGCTGCCTTAAAAACATGCAATACTAGTCTTAATAAAAAAGATCTACTACTAAATGGAGTGATGGGATTGTGCGGTGAATCAGGCGAAGTTATCGATCTTGTAAAAAAACATATTGCACAAGGTCATGAATTAAATCGCGACAAGATGATTGAAGAATTAGGAGATGTCGCTTGGTATATCGCTTTGACTGCTTATGCCTTAGATGTCGATATGGATAGCGTTTTAAAGCAGAATATCGATAAACTAAAAAAACGCTATCCTCATGGTTTTGAGAAACAGCGTTCGATTAATCGAGAACAATAATTAAAGATAAATTCTATCAGCATATTCGGGATGGTCGATAAAAGGATTCCGGTTATGCTGATATTTTTCATATATGATATTATTTCGCCTGATTTCAAATTCATCCGGTAGGTCTTCGCGGTTCCATTTTAAAAGTGTGGATAAAAAACCCCATTTACCTCCGGAACTATCTTTGCCATCAGTTAGAGTTAAAGCAAAACTTTCTTCGCCATAACGCGTTGCCATGTATAAAAGAGCTCTTGCCACATCACCTTTGTCTTCATCTAAAGGTTCGTAAACAGTTGTCCCGTTACACGAACCGGTTCTTCCAGAAACTGTGCCTGAAAAATCCAAAATATTTTTGCCTCCGGAAGTAATTTCCCCAAAAGGATAGGAACTGCGAGAATTGTTATTTTTCATGTCAGAAGCACGCAGATGATGCAAATCGCTATAAGGTATTGATCCTTTAGATGGAAACCCATTGCTTTTAGCCCATATGTGCTCTTTATCCCACATTTGAGGCGAAACCGGATTATTGGATGAATGATATTTATTCCAAGTTTGCCGCATCGAAGAATCGTCATTTTTGGTATAGTAAAGTAGATCCATGACCGGATTAGGATCATTTTCATCAGGTGATACATCCCAATTTCGATCAGTATATAACATGCATTGTTCTAGATTATCATAAGACATTTTAGTGTGACCTTTGATAATGTTATACAAGGCACTTTTTAAAGCTGTCCCTTTTAAACTTGAAGAAATCGGAGCGTAATATTTATCGATTTCACTTTGAGGGGTTGAAGAACTTTCGAGAAATGATGAAGATTCTTCAAAAGAACTGGTGCTTTCTGAAGAAGATTGTTCTTTAGACTCTAAACTATCACTTGAAAACGTTGATGACGCTTCCTCTAATGAAGTGGAAGAATCATTTTCTAGTGAAGAATCTATACTTACATCACTTTCAGTTGATAAAAAAGAAGAATTATCTAAATATGACGATACTGAAAGAGGGTTATTGTTATTAGCACAACCACTTAGAATAATAGGTAATAGGATCAATAAATGTTTATTTTTCATGTTATTCTCCTTAATTAAAGTATAATCTTTAATTAAAAGAAAAACAAATAGATGTATTTTTACGACAGTAATGTTATTTTGAATTTCTGTTCGAATGTTTTTGTTGTTTTAATTTTTGAGCGTGATATTTACGCCATTTAGCCACGTTGACATGATATTCAAATAAAAATGGTTCTTCTTGCGGACCGGTTTGAGTTTCATCGTAAATGATATTTTCGTCAGCTATTTCGTTTAGAACGCGTTTATTTCGTTCTAAGTAACTATCTTTAAAATCTCTTTTCATTTTATACACCTCAAACGTATTATTGACACTTAAAATTTTAAAATTCTAAAAAAGTTGTTAGTATTTACGTACGCTATATAGCAATATTTGACAATCTTTCTTTAATAACCTATAATCTAAATATTGTGAGAAGTAAATAAAGATTTTCACGATAAGATATCATTTGGTTAAAGAAAATTTACCTTAATTTAACAAGGTAGAAAAAAAACTATAAAGCAAGTACGGTGATGTACTTTTTCTTTAAGAGGAGTATTTATGTCTTATTTAGAAATTATCATTATTGCGATTGGCTTAGCGATGGATGCCTTTGCGGTTTCTATTTGCAAAGGTTTGAAAATGAAAAAGATTAAATATGGACAAGCATTGGTTATCGCGCTTTTTTTTGGTGGCTTTCAAGCATTAATGCCTCTTTTAGGATGGTTATTAGGCCATCAATTTGAAAGTTTTATCACTGAAATAGATCATTATATTGCCTTTGCTTTATTAGCGATAATCGGCGGTAAGATGATTTTTGATAGTGTCAGAAAGAAAAAAGACGATAAAGAAGAAAAAGAAAGCGAAAAATTTGACATTAAAGAACTTTTTATTTTGGCGATTGCTACAAGCATCGATGCTTTGGCAGTAGGAATTACCTTTGCTTTTTTGAAAGTTGAAATTTTAGGAGCTATCTCTATAATCGGAGTTATCACATTGGTTATTTGTTTTTTAGGAGTTTTAATCGGAGGCTTTTTTGGTGATAAATTGCAAGGTAAAGCTGAAATAGTCGGAGGAATTATTTTAATTTTAATGGGATTAAAAATATTGTTGGAACATTTAGGATGGCTACCATTTTAAAATATTTATCTTAATCGTGTCATTGATTTCAATTATACAATATGTACCTTCGGTTCCGTCGCGAGGTCGTGTTAAAGAACCGGGATTTACAATATATCGTGAATTTGGTAATTCTATAATCTTTGCAACATGAAGATGACCGAAAAGAATAATATCAATGTTATTATCGATCATATATCTTTCGTTAATTTTTGAAGAATCATTCCCATGTAACATCAAAATTCTTTTGTTATTGATTGTTAAGGTTCTCTCACGTGGGAAAGGATAGTAATCCACATTACCTTTTACAGAAGCAAACGGAGAAAGTTCTTCTAACGACAATTCGCTATCGCCAAGATGTAAAAAATAATCTCCGTCATAATGAAGATTTGTGAGATCTTTAATAAATGAGCGATCACGATGCGTGTCGCTAACGACTACTAATTTCATGTTGATATTTTAAAACATTTTGAAAATTTATGCATTATAAAGACAAGGATTTAAAAGAAATAAAAAAGGTTATCTTTAAGATCGTATACAGGTTATACTTTAGTTAGAGGAACAACTATGGAAAGTATAAAAGAATTATATAAAATCCGAAGAGGACCATCTTCTTCGCATACTATTGGTCCAGAAAGAGCCGCAAAAATTATGATGGAAAGATATCCAACAGCGGATTTTTTTGAAGTGGAATTATTAGGATCTTTAGCTTTTACGGGAAAAGGCCATAGAACAGATTTTGTGTTGCAAAAAACTTTTAATGTGGATTGTAAAGTTGTCTTTAATACCGAGCTTAAAGAATTAATGCATCCAAATACATTCATCATCCGCCGGGAGTTTGACAGTTTGAAGTAAAAAAATAAAGGAAAAAGAGAAGAGTTTATACTACGTATAAAACTTCTTTT
>CANQWG010000052.1 GCA_947627505.1 uncultured Bacilli bacterium
CATAGTAAAATTATATCATATTAAAAAAACAAGGATGAAGTCCTTGTTCTTATCGATTGTTAAATCGATTTTGTTCATTGTCGATCGAAGATAAATATTTTATTATGCCTTCAAAAAGTTTTTGAGCGATTTCTCTTTTGTGAGTGATAATAAATTCCGCTTGACTTTTATCATCGTGGAACAAAACTTCTAAAAGAATGCTTGTGGCTTTAGTGTTTTTTATTTCGTACAAAGTGTTTTTGCAATCTTTGCTTCCTCGTGAAGGAAAGGGAAGTAATTGATTGACAGCCTCAAGAACTGATTTAGCAAAAGATTTGGATTCATCTTTAGAGGAAGTCCAAATTTCAGAACCACTTCCACCTCCGGCATTAGAATGAAGCGCAAGATGAAAGTCGGCATTAAAAGCGTTACTGTCAGCGACGGATTGTGATAAACTTAAAGCCTTTTGTTCGTCGTTGTGATCGTAGTTGCATTTAACGATAAGATTTGTCTGTTCTTTAAGTAAATTATCAAGATAATGAGCGATATCATTCATATGACGTCCTTCGGTTCCAAGATTACCATAGTAGGCATTGTGATACTGTACAGAAGGATTAATGTATAGACGATAACGATTATGAAATTGATAATGATTGTTAAGCGAAGATTCACAATCGGTTAAAGAATCGGTCGTATGAATTTCATTTAAATTATTGTTAGAAGATGATTCAAAAGTTTCTTCTTTGGATGTGGCTGTGGTATTCGTTTCATTAATATCATTTTGAGCTAAAAGCTCCGTGGCAAATGCTTCGTAAGGATTACACGTTATTCCTGAAACCATGGTAGAGATAATAAGGATTCCCGTAGCAATATATTTTTGATTCATATTAATTCCCCCTTCGTTAACAATATAAAAAAACTTCCGCCTGATTTTCAAGCGGAAGTAATTGGTAATTATGTTTATTTGTTGGAATTAGGAGTGAACTGTCGATCAGTAAGACCACTTGATTTTTCTTGATCGTGAGAATGATCTAAGGCCAAATCTTTCATGTGTTGTTCGGCTTCTAATTGCTCTGGAGTTGGAATTTCACCGGCTTTGTTAAGAGCGATTTTAGTGATGACCGGTCCGAATAATTCATAGACAAGTGTTGCACATAATACGACGGCCTTAATGCGATTTCCGACATCGCCCGCTAATTCATTGGCGACGATACCTGCCATTCCGATTGCAACACCGGCTTGTGGAAATAAAGTCAAACCGAGATAGTTTCTAGTTGCTTTGTCGGATTTGGCGACAACGCCACCCAAGAAAGCTCCGAAATATTTTCCGATGCAACGAACAACGACGTAGACTATAAAGATAATTCCGGCACTGGCGATTAAGGTTATATCAAGTTCGGCTCCCGAAAGAACGAAAAACATCATAAAAAGCGGGGGAGTCCATCTTTCGGTACCTTCGATAATTTTTGTGGCATCTTCTCGGAAATTGACAAAGGCTGCGCCGACCATCATACAAGTAAGTAGACTTGAAAGTTGGAAGTGAAATGCACCGAAAAAATCAAATTTGTTTAATGAAAGACCGGTACAAAGCAAGACCGCTGAAATCATTAGCGATAAACGAGAAGCCCGAGATTTAAAGAATTTCATCGATAAGGCGAGAATAAGACCGACGACAAAGCCGATCACTAATGAGAAGAGAATTTCACAAAGAGGTTCTAATGCGATGGCTTGGAAAGTTATCGCTGCCGAATCATCGCTTAAAACTTTGGCAATCGATAACGAAATTGCAAAAATCATTAACCCAATGGCATCGTCAAAAGCGACGACAGGAAGTAAGGTGTTAACTAAAGGACCACGTGCCTTATATTGACGAACAACCATCAATGTCGCGGCAGGAGCCGTTGCAGTGGCGATAGCGCCTAAACATAGCGCAGTCGGTAACGGAGTTCCGATGATTATCAAAGCAAGGTCGACGAGAATCGTAGTTGTAATCGCTTGGAAAAAAGTGATAATTACGATATTTTTGCCGAGTTCTTTAATATGGCTAAGTTTGAATTCCACACCGATTGAATAAGCGATAAAACCAAGGGCAACATCGGATATGATACCTAGCCCATCGATCGTTTCTTTCATTCCTAAGTTATCTAAGAATTCTTTTGGCAAAAAACTTGTTGCAGGATTAACGAGGATTCCAATTATAAGACCGACGATAAGATATCCGGTAACGTTTGGAAGTTTTAAAACCTTCATTAGTCTTGTAGAAAGCATTCCCAAAATCATCATGATAGCTATCATAACAATTGTGTTCATAAAAAGCCTCCTAAAAGTATATATGTACTTTTTCCAAGTTATTATTATAGGAGTGATAGTTTGATAAAGCAAATCAAAAATAATGCTTTTTCAAAATAGTTAAAAAGGAAATTTTAGTGTTTATTAATTATAAGTTATTGTCCAAATAATCTTTTATAAGTGGATGTTGAAATGAAGCGCATGCTTCATAGACTTCTAAAAAACTATCTCCGGTTAATCCGATTAAATCCTTATAAAAAGAATCGATAACTTCGTATTTGCCATCGTCATTTTTGACTATCTCGTCATTTACGTAAACGATCATCGAGTCTTTAATGCCGTTTTTATAAGTGACGATTGTCGGAACCCGACCGGAACGATAATTGTCAAATTGATAAGTTGCTTTAAATGAAGTCCACAATTTTTCATCTTCGCGAATTTCAATAGTATCGAATATATAAAGTTTCTTTGAAGAAGATTTAAGGTATTCTAAGATAAAATTTTTATCGAAGTATTGGCAATCGCTGCAAGTGGAACGAGCGTAATAAACCGTCACTTTATTTTCTTGAATTATGGTATCTAAAGATTCGGTTGCTAGATAATCGATTGTATAATAATCATTCAAATATTCAACACCGGTGATATCATTGACCATCGTCTTGCGATAGATGTCATTGGCTAAAAAAGGGCCGTTTGGAGCGATTTTATCGAAAATAATTCGAGCGATTTCTTCGGCAATTAAAAAATTATTGCTATATTGTTCACGATAAAATTCGTTTCCTTCTTTTACAAAAACTAATGTAGGCGTGCGATTTACCGCTGAAAAATTGTTTTCGTAGTTTAATTTTTCGATACAATTATTAAAGGATTTATATTCGATATAATAAATTACAAGATGATTTTCTTTAATCACTTCTTGAAATATCGGTTTAGCATTAGAACAAGAACTACAACCTTTAGAACCGACGAAAAGTACAGCGTTTTTTTCGGTTGACAAAAGTATTTCTAATTCATCCTCGTCAATTTCAATAAACGAATCAATTCCGTCTTTGCGGTAAGTAACAAATTTATCACTATTCGAAAAATTGTCACATGAAGATAGAACAGCAACAGGAGACAATAACGCGATAAACATCATAAATGCCTTAATTAATTTGTTCATACATCGTTCCTCGATTGCTTTTATGATAAATTGTCGCATATCAATTTTCAAGTTAATACTGATTTTCTCATTGTTTCTGTCATAAGATTAAAAAGGTTTCAAACCACTTTTACTCTAATAAAATCGTTATCAGAAATATTGAAAATATTTTGTGACTATGTCACAATAGTAAAGGTTTGTAACCATGTTTTAATAGGAAGGAAGATAAATAATGGCTATTTATTACACAAATGACGTTAACGAAATGTGTTCCGTCAGAAAAGGCTGCGATCATGGCCCAGCTCCGATTCCAGAAGAAGGAAAATGGGTTAAATCAAAGCAAATTTCCGATGTTTCTGGCCTAAGCCACGGCATTGGATGGTGTGCACCACAACAAGGTGCTTGTAAACTTACTTTGAATGTTAAAGAAGGTGTTATTCACGAAGCTTTAGTGGAAACGATCGGTTGCTCGGGGATGACACACTCTGCGGCGATGGCAGCGGAGATTCTTCAAGGCAAAACCATTCTTGAAGCGTTAAACACCGATTTGGTTTGCGATGCAATCAACGTAGCAATGAGAGAAATTTTCAAACAATTAGTGTATGGACGTACTCAAACCGCTTTTTCAGAAAATGGTTTACCGGTCGGTTCCTCGCTTGACGATTTAGGAAAAGGCTTAAGAAGTCAAGTCGGAACAATGTTTGGCACTTTAGCTAAAGGTCCACGTTACCTAGAAATGGCTGAAGGTTATGTCTTAAAGTGTGCGCTTGATGAAAATAACGAAATCTGCGGTTATCAATATGTTAATCTCGGAAAAATGATGGAAGCGATTAAAAAGGGTGAAGATCCAAAAACCGCTTACGAGAAATGTATCGGTAAATACGGACGGTTTGATAATGCTGTCAAATATATCGATCCGAGAAAGGAATAGGAGGACATAGAAGATGGTTAAGTTTGAAAACTCTGAACGCCGCATGGACGGTATTAACGCTTGCTTAAAAAAATATAATCTCGGTTCATTAGAAGAAGCGCGAGATCTTTGCTTAAAATATGGATTAGACGTTGAAGGACTTGTAAAAGGTGTACAACCGATCGCCTTTGATAATGCGGTTTGGGCTTACACTTTAGGTTGCGCCATTGCTCTTAAAGAAAAAGCAAAAAGCGCGGCGGAAGCATCAAGAATGATCGGTATCGGTCTTCAAGCTTTCTGTATCCCCGGCTCTGTTGCTGAAACTCGTCAAGTTGGTTTAGGACATGGTAATTTAGGCGCAATGCTTCTTGAAGAAGATACCAAGTGTTTCTGTTTCTTAGCGGGTCATGAATCGTTCGCCGCGGCAGAAGGCGCTATCGGTATTGCGCGTACCGCAAATAAAGTTAGAAAAGAACCATTAAGAGTTATTTTAAATGGTTTAGGAAAAGATGCGGCTTACATCATTTCTCGTATCAATGGATTCACTTATGTTGAAACCGATTATGATTTTGAAAAGAGCGAATTAAAAGTCGTAAGAGAAAAAGCTTTCTCCGATGGTGAAAGAGCGAAAATTAAATGTTATGGCGCAAACGATGTAATTGAAGGCGTTGCAATCATGAGAAAAGAAGAAGTTGATGTTTCTATTACCGGAAACTCCACTAATCCGACAAGATTCCAACACTTGGTTGCCGGTACTTATAAAAAGTGGTGCTATGATAATGGCAAGAAATATTTCTCCGTTGCTTCAGGTGGTGGAACCGGAAGAACCTTACACCCCGATAATATGGGAGCAGGTCCGGCATCTTATGGCTTGACAGACTCTTTAGGACGTGTCCATGGCGATGCTCAATTTGCAGGTTCAAGTTCCGTTCCGGCTCACGTCGAAATGATGGGACTTATCGGTATGGGCAATAACCCGATGGTCGGCGCGACTGTTGCTTGTGCGGTTAATGTTAATTTAGCTTTAAATAAATAAAAATTTGCTTTATTTAACATTTAAATAATTTAATAATTAAAAAGGTCAGCTTTGGCTGACCTTTATTTTTTAAGCAATATAAGCGTTAGTGACTAACTTATCATACGGAACGATGGTATCTTTGCTTAATTCTCCGGCAAGTTTAACGATTTCGATTAATTTATTAAAGTTGTTTTCGTTAAATTTGAGCGTAGTTGGCCAAGCTTCAATTCCAAGATAGTTCTCCATTACACTAGTTAATTCTTGATCGTCACTCGAGAGAAAATCAGCGCGAAGATGAGGGATAATTTCCGCGATAGTGTGATTTAAGACAAAATCGATTCCTCTTTGAATGGCCTTTGTGAACTTCTTTAAATTATCTTCATGACTTGTCATATATGATTTAAGTGAAGAAAAGCAAGTGTAAGGAACGATTCCGGAATCTTCGCCAAGTGAAGTGAGAATATGACCTTTGCCTGAGCGCACTACTTGTGAAGCGGTCGGCTCAAAAGCAGTGACAAAATCGGATTCTCCGGCGACAAAAACTCCTGACATCGCATCAAAGGAAACATCTGTTCTGACATTCACTTCTTTAGTAGGATCGTTTTCACCGATATCTAAACCGGCATTTTTCAATACATATTCTAGAATCATCAAAGGCATGCCGCCTTTACGACCACCGATTACAGTTTTGCCACGCATCATCGTGTAATCAAAGTTTTCAATTGGATCACGACCTAAGATAAAAGAACCATCTTTTTGGGTAAGTTGCGCAAAGTTAATCGCGTAATCTTCTTGTCCGTTTTGATAGACGTAAACACTGGCTTCAGGACCCATTAAACCTATTTGGGCTTCTTTAGACAGCAAAGCCGCCATCGTTTTATCGGCGCCTGGAGTGGTGATTATGTCAATATCGATACCCTCATCTGCAAAATATCCTAAATCCTTAGCGACGTACATTGGAGCATAAAAGATTGAGTGAGTAACTTCCGCAATGGTAATTCGATTTGAACTTTCGCTTTGACATCCGCTTAAAGGAATTAAAAGCAAAGTTAATAAGGATAAAAAGAAAGATTTTATCTTCATAAAAAGCTCCTTTTAATAAATACAAGATATTATATGGAAATATTTTAATGTGGTGCGGGCAAATAGGTTTTTGAAAGTATAAAACTTATTGATAACAAATTTTTTATAATTAAAAAAAGTTATTTAAAATAAAATAGGCTAGGGAAATAAATGCTTAATTAAAATAATAACTTCAAAACTAAAAGGTTGAGATAAAAAAATAAAAATTAAACTTCAAAAGTAAATAA
>CANQWG010000053.1 GCA_947627505.1 uncultured Bacilli bacterium
TTATAACTGGATTTTTGTGTATGACTAAATTCCCTCCTTTTATATTGAAACTGGAATTTACTTTTTCAATTCACGATTTAAAATCTATTTATGAAATTATGAAAAAAATGTCGAGATTTAGCCGTTTTTGATTTATAATAAAATTTTGAGGTGATGCATCATGGACAACAAAAAAATCGTAATCAAAGGAGCTCGAGAAAATAATTTAAAAAACATCGATTTAGAGTTGCCAAAAGAAAAATTAATAGTATTTACTGGAGTTTCTGGATCAGGCAAATCAACATTGGCTTTTGACACTATTTTTAATGAGGGACAAAGACGTTACGTTGAATCCCTTTCAAGCTATGTACGACAATTTTTGGGTGGTGTTGAAAAACCAGACGTTGATACAATCGAGGGACTTTCTCCGGCAATCGCCATTGATCAAAAAACTACATCTCATAATCCTCGTTCGACGGTTGGAACTGTTACGGAAATTTATGATTATTTAAGGCTTCTTTTTGCCCGAATCGGTGTGGCTTATTGTTCCACGCACAATGAACCAATCGTAAAAATAACCACCAAGCAGATGACGGATTTTGTGATGAAAAATCCACTTGACTCAAGAATTATTATCATGGCTCCAATCGTTAGAAATGAAAAAGGAACTCATGTTGACACTTTAAAAAAATTCGCTTCATTAGGTTATGAAAGAGTAAGAATTGATCAAGGTGAAACAATGCGAATCAGCGAAGTGGAACCTTTAGAAAAAAATAAGAAGCACTTTATTGATATCGTGGTTGATCGATTGAAACTGAAAGAAGATAGTTATTCGCGTGTATTTGACTCAATCGAAAACGCTTTGAATGCCGCAGATGGATATGTTTTAATTTCGTGCGATGGAAAAGAAACATTATTCAGTGAACATCGTTCATGTAAATATTGTGGCTTTTCGGTTCCAGAACTAGAACCGCGTCTCTTTTCATTCAATGCACCTTTAGGATGTTGCCCGGATTGTAAAGGATTAGGAATCAAACAAGAAGTTAGCGAAGAGCTTTTGGTTCCAAATGACAATTTTTCAATTAACCAAGGTGCTATAAAATATTTTAAATATCAATCGATGGAAGGAAAATCGACTATCGATATGGAGGAATTGCGTTGTCTTGCAGAGTATTATAATATTCCGTTAGATGTTCCTTATAGAAAGTTGACACCTAAGCAAAAAGATATCTTAATG
Organism: uncultured Bacilli bacterium; assembly: GCA_947627505.1. GTDB lineage: Bacteria > Bacillota_I > Bacilli_A > RFN20 > CAG-449 > CANQAG01. The sequence goes on from CANQWG010000053.1 coordinate 1,217, forward strand.
AATGGCGTTTCTGAAAAAGAATATTCTGTAAAGATAAAAAGCAGTTCGGGCAATACGATTTATCGTAATGGTTTCGAAGGTATCAAACATCGAATACAACGCCTTTTCGATACAACAAATTCTGAAACTTTTAGAGAATATTATGCCGGATTTATGAGAGATCATGAATGCCCTACATGCCATGGTGCAAGATTGAATGATGCAGTTCTTTCAGTAAGAATAAATGGTTTAAATATTTATGAAGTTTGCTGTTTACCACTCATAAAACTCAAAGATTTTGTTTCACAAGTCGAAAAATCATTAGATCGTGAAAATCTTGAAATTGCTTCAATGGTATTAAAGGAAATAAATTCACGATGTTCATTTTTGATTGATGTCGGACTTGATTATTTGACTTTAGCGAGAATGGCAATGACTTTGTCCGGAGGGGAAGCACAAAGAATTCGTCTTGCTACTCAAATTGGTTCACGTTTAACAGGAGTTTTATATGTTTTAGATGAACCATCAATCGGTCTTCATCAAAGAGATAATGATCGGTTAATTCAAACGATGAAGGCTATGAGAGACTTAGGAAATACTTTAATTGTTGTCGAGCACGATGAAGATACGATGTTAGCTGCCGATTATTTGGTGGATATTGGTCCTGGTGCCGGAGTACATGGTGGTAAAATTATGGCGTGTGGGACTCCAGAAGAAGTTAAAAATAATCCCGAATCTTTGACCGGACAATATTTAAAAGGGGAAAAATTTATTCCTTATCCACGATATCGTTCTAAAGGCAATGGCAATTTTATTAAAATTCGCGGAGCTCGGTGCAATAACTTGAAGAATATTTCAGTCGATATACCTTTGGGGTGCATGGTTGTAGTTACTGGTGTTTCAGGCTCGGGAAAAAGTTCTTTAATCACGGAAACTTTATATAAAAAAATCGCCCAACAATTATCGCAGTCTAAAATTGAAGCTGGCGAATGTGATGATATTGTCGGCTTAAATTATATCGATAAAGTAATCAACGTATCGCAAGAACCAATTGGTAAAACGCCACGAAGCAATCCGGCTACATATATTGGAGTTTTTGATGATATACGAGAATTATTTGCTCAAACCAAAGAAGCTAAGGCACGTGGATATTCAAAGGGACGATTTTCATTTAACGTGGCTGGAGGACGGTGCGAAAAATGTTATGGCGATGGGGTAAGGAGAATCGCAATGAATTTTTTGCCGGACGTTTACGTTGTTTGCGATGAGTGTGAAGGACGGCGTTATAATAATGAAACATTATCTATTACATATAAAGGCAAAAATATTTATGATGTTTTGGAAATGACAGTAGAAGAAGCAAAAGAATTCTTTAAAAATATCCCCTCAATTGCAAGAAAAATTCAAACTCTTTATGATGTTGGCTTAGGATATATTAAATTAGGTCAAAGTTCTACGACTCTTTCAGGTGGGGAAGCACAGCGAGTGAAATTGGCTTACGAATTACAAAGACGTTCTACGGGAAAAACTTTATATATTCTTGACGAACCCACTACAGGATTGCATGTCAATGATATTAAAGATCTCTTAAATGTTTTGCAAACGATTGCTTCAACAGGGAATACCGTTGTGATAATTGAACATAATTTAGATATTATCAAATGTGCTGATTATATTATTGATATGGGACCGGAAGGTGGCGATCGCGGAGGAATGGTAATTGCTAAAGGAACTCCCGAAGAAGTAGCACAATGCGAGAATTCATACACGGGTCAATATTTAAAAATGATTCTCAAACGCGATAAAGAGCGAATGAATCGTCGCGTTGTTGATTAAAGTTATTTTAAATGATAAACTTAATAAAGGTGATATGACGTGACTGAAAAACTGACAATTAGAGATTTTGCCAATCACTTCGGTTTAAAATGGATTAATGGAGATCAACAGGCTTTATTAAGACCGGTTACGGAACATGTAGTATCTAGACCGGGATTAGAACTGACAGGATATTTTAAATATCCTCGTGCCAATCGTATTATTTTTCTTGGTAATAAAGAAATCTCTTATATTAATTCGTGTAAAAGTCGGAAAAAATTATTAGAAGCATTTGATTTTATTACCAATGAAGAATGTCCGGGTATTGTCATATGTCAAAATCATGAATGTCCTGAAGATCTTTTGGATATTTGCGTGAAAAAGAATTTTCCGTTATTTGGAACGATGCGTAATACTAATGAGCTTACATATGAATCAGTTGTGTATTTAGGTGAAAAGTTAGCACCTAACACCTCAATCCATGCTTCGTTAGTTGAAATATTTTCTGAAGGAGTCATTATCTTAGGCGAGTCTGGAATCGGTAAATCGGAGACGACTTTGGAATTAATAAAAAAGGGTCATCAAATTGTTGCCGATGATCGTGTCGAAATTTCGTTATTTAAAGGAGAATTAATCGGAAGAGCACCGGAACTTTTAGTTGGAATGATGGAAGTGCGAGGTATCGGCATTATAGATGTGCCAAGAATGTTTGGCATTAATTCATTGTTAGATCGCACAACGATTTCCTTTGCGATTAAATTGGTGCATTTTCGTCCTGAAGAACCAATGGAACGACTCGGTATTGAAACTCAATACTATGAAATCTTAGGTAAAAAAATTCCACTTTTAACCTTACCGGTTTCTGGAGCTCGTTCGATGGCGGAAATTATTGAAGTGGCTATCACTAATTTAAAACTTAAAAAGTTCGGATATGATTCAGGGTATGTTTTTGAAAATAGATTGAAAGAATTAATGGATAGGAAGAAATCACAATGAAAACATTAGCATTACCAAAAGATATTATTAGTATCGGTTCGTTACATATCACATATTATGCAGTTTTTATTTTGCTTGGAGCAATTACGGCATATTTTATTGCGGCTTATTCTTTAAAAAAGAAAGGTTACAATTTTAGAATTCTTGAAAGTGTCTTTTATATCGCTTTTCCAAGCGGCATTATCGGAGCTAGAATCTGGTATGTTATCGCTGAGTGGCAAAAAGAATTTGCGGCACATCCTTTTCCCGATATTTTCGAAATTTGGAATGGTGGTTTAGCAATTCAAGGCGGGGTGCTTTTAGGAGCCGCGGTCGGGATTCTTTTTGTTTATTATCGTAGAAAAAATCTCCCTGTGCTTTTAGCGGTTGATTGGGTAATTCCAGGAGTTTTAGTCGCTCAAGCTATTGGAAGAATCGGCAATTTCTTTAATCAGGAAGTATATGGACAATGTGTGAGTCGCAGTGATTGGAGTTTCTTACCATCCTTTATTCTTGACCAAATGTCAAATATTCCTAATTCCGGATGCGTTCAAGGGCAGATTGCAGTTCCATTATTCCTGATTGAAGCTATCTCGAATTTAGTGGGTTTTGTCGTCATTTATTTTGGTATCGGTTATGGATTAAAGAAAATTAAAGCTCCCGGTGATATGGCTTGTTCATATTTAATATGGTATGGACTAACAAGAATAATTATGGAGCCGATGCGAAATGATCAATTTATTATGGGAGTAGTAAATGCTGAAACGCAGCAAAAGATTATGGCTTCTATTGTGATGGCTTGGGTTTTCTTAATCGGTGGAATATTAGGGATTATCGGATGTCACCTTTATGATAAATTTGTAGCAAAACCGAAGCAAAAGATGGTTGAAGAAAATTTTAATAAATATATCAAAGAGCGAGATGAAGAAATATAAAAATCTTTTGTTTGATTTAGATGGTACTTTAATCGATACCGATTTATTAGTGATCGATGCCTTTGTCCATACTTTTCAAACATTTTTGCCACATTATAAATTGTCTCTTAGAGAATTGGTTTCTTTTTTAGGACCAACATTGAAAGACACTTTTTCAAAATACTTAACTCAAGATAAAGTTCAAAAGGCAATAGAATACTTTGTAACTTTTTCTAAAAAGAACATCGCTCAATACGCGATCCTTTATGATGGAGTTTATGAAGCGTTAGAAGCTTTTAAAAGCAATGGAATTAAATTGGCGATCATCACTTCAAAAATGAAAGAAAGTACCAAGGTAACTTTATCTTGCTTTAATCTCGATAAATATTTTGATGCTGTGATCACTCTTGATGATGTAGACTATCCAAAACCGAATCCTCAAGGAATTTTAAAGGCGATCGATGTATTAAATGGTCATAAAGAAGATACTTTATATATAGGAGATAATTTGAGCGATAAAGAAAGCGCGGTTAACGCTGGTGTCGATTTTGGCTTAGTTACTTGGTCGATTAAAAAAATCGAAACAGAAGCACAATTATATATTTCCTCTTATAAAGAATTGAAGGAGGTTATCCTTGATGGAAAAAAATTATGATGCACTAGTAATCGGTGCTGGACCAAGTGGTATTACCGCTGGGATATATTTAAAAAGAGCCGGTTTAAATTTTTTAATTTTCGAAGACAATGTTCCCGGCGGAAAAGTTAATTTTACTTATCAAGTAGAAAATTACCCGGGTTTTGACCATATTAGCGGAGGCGATTTAGCGTTTAAATTTTATCAACAATTAGACTTTAATAAGATTACCTTAAAGACTGAAAAAATCGTTTCGGTAGTAAAAAATAACAATCTCTTTGTGGTTAAAAGCAATAAAGGAGAGTACCTTAGTAAAACGGTCTTAATTGCTAGTGGAACACGAGAAAAAATGCTAGGTGTTAAAGGAGAAAAAGAATTTTTCGGTAAAGGAGTGTCTTCTTGTGCGGTATGCGATGGAAACTTTTATCAAAATCAAATAGTCGCAGTCGTTGGGGGTGGCAATTCCGCGTTTGAAGAAGCTTTGTATTTATCAATGATCGCTTCTAAAGTTTTTTTAATACATCGTTCTGATAATTTTCGCGCTGATAGATTTTTAATCGACAAAGTAAGAAACAATGAAAAAATTGAAATTTTAGAATATTTTGTAATTAAAGAAATTCAAGGCAAAAGTCACGTTGAAAACTTGTTGATTGAAAATGTTCGCACTAAAGAAGTTCGTGAATTAAATTGCCAAGGGATATTTACCTATATCGGTTCAGAGGCTAATACTGAATTTATTCAAGACAAAAGCATTTTAGATAGTGAAGGTTATATTTGTGTCAATAATGAACTTGAATCTAAAATAGCAGGACTTTTTGCTACTGGTGATGTGGTATCTAATAAAATGCATCAAATTGTAGTTGCTTGCGGAGACGGAGCCTTAGCGGCATCTTCGATAAATCGTTTCTTAGGTTAATTATAAAAGCAAGTGCAACAAATAAAGAAAGAAAATTGAAAGAATAAAAAATGTAGTAAAAAAACTGAAA
>CANQWG010000054.1 GCA_947627505.1 uncultured Bacilli bacterium
TCACTACACTTGGCGATAACTACCCGTGGTTGGCTTTATTTCCAACTAGACTAATATCATGCCCGACACACATAAAACAAGGCGTTACAAATTAATTCTGTAACACCTTGTTTTTTAATTCTCTATTAACTTCAATAGATCTTTCTTTTAAATGTTAGAAACTAAAGAAGAATATACCTTTTCAGGATTAAGATGTGAATTACCTTTTAAAACTTCAAAATGTAACGAATTTCCTAATTCTGAAGTATAAAGACTTTCACCGGACATCGCAATAATCGAGCCTTGAGCGATAGTTTCGCCTTTCTTCACTTTTACGTCTTTAAGCGAGGAATAAACCGTAGTTATATTATTTGCGTGTTCAATATATACCATCTCACCATAAGTCGGATCTGAAATGATATCTTTAACCGAACCGCTTAATGAAGCAACAACATTGAATTGACCACCGGTATAGGTATAATCTACACCGACACTTTTCATATATTTATTGGTGCTACCAGGTACTTCGACCACTGCATTAAGTCTTGTTTCTTCATCATCAGCCATATCAAAATAATATCTGCTTGCGGTGGCATTAACTGTAAACGGCTTAACAAAAGTTTCTTCTTGCTCCACAACGGGGTCATCGGTTGAATTTGGGTTATTACCGACATCAACACTAACAGATGGACCATGCGAGTTATTAGGATCATTACTAACACCATTATCTGAAAAACTTTCAAATAATAATACTCCTCCTAATACTGTCGTTGCGGCTAAAGAAAGCACTAAACCTGTTTTTGCTTCAGGACTCCATGAAGATATCTTTTTCCAAAATTTTTTCATTTTTTTCACCTCTAGTATAAGGTTGCCCAAATGATAAAAATATATACTCTCTCTTTCAATTTTTTTATTTGGAAGTTTCTGTTTCTCTTCATAGGAACATTTTTTTATGTAAAATGCCTTAATATAATCTCTATACTTTCCTTGTTTAGTTCCATTAGTGCATTATAAAAGCGCTGAAATTTAAGCAAACCTTAAATTTCAACGCTTTAATTTGTGTTTTTAATCTTCTTCGTATTTCTTGATTAAATCAACCCTTCGTTGATGACGACCGCCGCTAAAAGGTGTTTTTATAAAACAATCGACATATTTTAAAGCATCTTCGTTAGAAGTATATTTAGCCCCTAAAGCCATCATGTTGCAATCATTGTGCTCTTTAATCAGTCTTGATGTATCTAGATTATAAACCAGACCACAACGAATATTTTTTAATTTATTGCATGTAATGGAAACACCTTCTCCGGTTGTACAGCAAACAATTCCTAAATCCGCCTGTTTACATTGAACGGCTTTCGCCGCTTTATACGCAAACGTCGGATAATCGCACGATTCTAAAGAATCAGTGCCATAATCAACTACATCATAATTTTCTTTTTGCAAAAATTCTTTTATTCTTTCTTTTAATTCAAACCCACCATGGTCAGACGCAACTGCAATTTTCATTATTCATTTCCTTTCCATACTGTCTCGATCATTTCAAAGGGAATATTTCCGAGTCTTACAAGTTTTATTGTTCCATCAATGCATTCGACAATCGTTGAAGGAATGTTTGTCTCGCTCTGTCCTTCAACGATCACTTCAATCACTCCTTCAAATTTTTGATATGCCTCAAGCGAATTTAAAATCGGCGGTTCGCCACTGATATTGCAAGAAGTTACAAGAAGCGGTTTTCCTACACGACGAATCAAATCACAAACATCTTTTGAAGCACTAATTCTAATTCCGATTGTCTTTTGATTCAAAGTTACCCAATCATATAAATTATCTTGAGGTGGTAATAAAATAGTAATCTCTCCTGGCATAAAGCGCTTAATAATTCTTTTTTCAGCTTCGCCGACTTTAGCCAATTTTTCAATATCGTCAACATCTGCGACCATTACCGTAAAAGGTTTATCTGGCGTTCTTTTTTTTATAGCAACTAAACGATCAAAAGCTTTTTTACTATCGTATATTGCGCCTAAACCAAATACTGTTTCCGTCGGGAAGGCAACAACTTCTTCTTTTTTCAGTGTCTCGACAACTTTAGAATCCTGAAATTGACATAACTTAGAAATCACAAACTTCACCTCAGTTATATAATATCACTTAAAGAGATCTAAAAAGTAATATTTTTCTCTAATCGTTTCAGAATCGCATTGATCTTTCCGCAATTCACCGCTAATCATAAATCCACGACCACTTCCGACAGTAAGATGTATGATGCCCTCTTGATACGAAGCCTTAATGCGACTATTAAATTCAAACAAATGAAGATTTGCGCGAATTGCTTTCTCTTTATAAATAGCATCTAAATTTAAACAAAGCTTTTCGTAGGTTTCAATCAATTCTTCTTTATAATAATACAAATTCAATTCTTCGATCGGATGAAAGGAATCGGCGCGTATTTCATATCGATATTGAAATGGCATCGTATCGTTAGTTAAAGTTGCGGTTATTAAAGTCGTGCTAGTAAGAATTACCGGAATAAATTTTAATTTCATATATTGATTGTCCCTTCACGTTTAATATGTGAAGAAAGCGATTTTATAAACTTATTTTCGAATAAATAAAAAGCGAATAAAACCATTCATATCTTTGACAAATTCATATTCAACATCCATAAAAGTTTGAAAGATGATGCTTTTTAAAGCATCAGTTTGCTCTGGGGAAATTTCAAGGGCTATTACAAAATGCTCATCAACCACTTTCGGAGCCATTTTTATAATTTTATTCAAAATTGCTAGTCCATTATCTTCAGCGTAAAGTGCCTCATGCGGTTCAAATAAATCGACGCTTGGTTCAACGAATGATCCTTTGGCAATATATGGTGGATTTGAAATGATAAGATTAAATTTTTTATTTAAATTCAATAAAGGTGTCAAAGCATCTCCTAATATAAATTGAATGTGACTTTGATATTTTTCCGCATTCATTTTAGCAACCGCTAAAGCCTTAGATGAAATATCAATCGCATATCCTTCGATTGAATTTGGTAAATTTTGTTCAAGGGCCAACGCTATATTGCCACTTCCGGTTCCAACATCAACAAATTTAATTGCGGAAAAACCTTTAAGTTTTTGTAGTGTTAAAACAACCAGCTCTTCCGTTTCGTTTCTTGGAATTAACGTATGTTCGTTAACCTTTAAGGTCATTCCTAAAAATTTGCAATAACCTAAAGTATAGGCAAGTGGTTTCCCGCTTTTTGTTTCATTTAAAAGAAACTTTAATTTAGTTTCATTCAAACTTAAAGTTTCTTCAGTTAATAGTTTACTATAAGTACAATTGGCGCACTCCTCGATTATCCATCTAAGATCCGAATCCGTGATTAAATTGTGATATTCTTTTTTTAATCGTAAATATGTCCGATAAGCATCATTCATATTTTTTAGCTTCTTGTTCCATTTTATCTTGTTGATCGGCATTAATCAAAGCATCTAAAATTTCATCCAAGTCGCCTTCCATAATGCGATCAAGTTTTTGCAAAGTGAAATTGATTCGATGATCGGTAACTCTATTTTGCGGATAATTGTAAGTTCTGATTTTTTCCGAACGTTCTCCGGTTCCGACCTTTAGTCTTCGTTCATTGCCGATTTTTTCATTATTTTCCGCTTCTTTCGCCGCGAGTATTCTAGCTCTTAAAAGATTCATAGCGATCTCTCGATTTTGTATTTGACTTCTTTCAACTTGGCAAGCAACGACAATGCCGGTAGGTATATGAGTGATACGAACCGCCGATTCCGTTTTATTAACGTTTTGACCACCGGCACCCGAAGAACGATATGTATCGATTTTTAGATCTTTTTGTTCGATAGTAACATCAACTTCTTCCGCTTCCGGCATCACCAAAACCGTCGCCGTTGAAGTATGAATTCTACCGGCCGCTTCGGTTTTTGGAACTCTTTGAACACGATGAGCGCCACTTTCAAATTTCAAACGAGAATAAACTTTTTCACCTTTTACCATAAAGGATATTGAAGAAAAACCGCCCATTTCAGACGCAGATTCATCGATAATTTGAATTTTCCACCCTTGTTTTTCAGCGTACCTTTGATACATTCTAAAAAGATCGCCGGCAAAAATATTCGCTTCATCGCCTCCCGCGGCCCCTCTTATTTCAACCACAACATTTTTTTCATCGTTGGCATCTTTGGGTAAAAGCAAAATCTTCAAATTCTGATACATTTCTTCTTTTGTTACTTCAAGTTCTTTAATCGTTTCTTTTGCAAATAAAGCGACTTCTTCGTCTTGATCATTTTGTAAGACCATAGCATCTTCTAAATCAGTTAATACTTTTTTATAGGCAATATACCCTTCAACCGCCTCTTTCATATTAGCTTTTTCTTTATTCAATGCCGTTAATTTCGTAATATTCGACATCACTTCGTCTTCACATAATAATTGATCGATTTCTTCACTACGCTTTTTCATCGCTTCTAACCGTTCAATCATCTTATCTTCCATAATTAAGCTCCTTAAATAAGTCACTTATAAATATATCAAATAATTTATAAATTATCATCAGTGCGATGATTTTTTCTAAATACTTTATAAATGTTTATTAAAATAAAGCATAATTAAATTTTAAACTCCGAGGTAATGATTAAATTTACAAATGCGCTTTTTGTAAAAAACGTTTAAGTTAAATTCTGCGCTTTTTGTACAAAACCTTATGATCTATATTTGCGTTTTTTGTATTTTTTTTGTGTTATACTACTACTTGGAAGTGCCCTTAATGATATTTAAACGCAAAATATATAGCAAGCTATTGGAACGGAAAAAGTGTAGCGGTACCGAATCTATAATAATAGAGGGAGCGCGGGTAATTCACGCGAAGACAAATATCTTTTTATAGACGAACGTCTCTCCTGCGCCATGTAAAAGTGGAGCAAGTGCGCCTTGAAACCCAAAGCAGATCGCATCATGGGAGTTGTATAAATTCTATCTTTGAGCAGTATCAAAGGAACGATAAATATTTCTTTTAAGCAAGACATGAAGAATCGTTCTATCTAAGATCATGATTTGTTTTTGAAAGAAATAGTTTAAGAAGAAGAAATAGTGGAAAACGAAATTTGCTACACTATATTAATGAAAATCACATAGAAATCAATATTTTAAAAATTCAATAGTGAATGATGTAAATAAATTAATTCAACTCTAATTACATTTTTTGTAAAATAAATACAGGTGGTATAAAGTGTTTAAGTACAATGACAAACGATGTCTCGTTAATGTTTCAAACTCAATTTTAAAAAACTTTGGAATTAACCCTTTTCATGAAGGCTTACCAAGTTTAGATGCTCTTTTCAAACAAAAACATTATCAAAAAATTACAGTCCTTTTATTTGATGGTATGGGTAGTTCAATTCAAGACTATCATTTAAATAATCATGATTTTTTAGTTAAACATCATTTCGATGAAATTACTTCGGTTTTTCCTCCAACAACCGTCGCGGCAACAACCGCTTTTTTAAGTGGACGTTATCCTATTGAAACCGGTTGGATCGGTTGGTCTCAATATTTTCCTTCTATCGATAAAAGAGTCGATATGTTTTCTAATGCCGACAGCACTACAAAACAACCAATAAAAGGTCCTCATCTCGGTAAAACCTATTATCCGTATGAATCGATTATCGATTTAATAAACAACTCGAAAAAAGCCGAAGCCTTATCAATTTATCCTTATGGAATCGAAAATGGGAAAGCCGTCGATTTAAACGATTTTTTCAATATTCTTCAAGAAGAAATGCAAAAAGATCGTTCTCATTTTATTTATGGATACTGGGCTGATCCCGATACCACTATTCATCTGAATGGAACTACTTCTTACAAAGTTCGTTCTCTTTTAAAGAAAATCAATCGTAAAATTATCAAATTATCTAAAGAATGTAAAGATAATCTTATTCTCGTTTTAGCGGATCACTCATTGATTGATATTGAAAATTGCTATATCGACGAACATCTTGATTTTTACTCTTGTTTAGAAGACAATTATTCAATTGAATCTCGATGTGCCTCGTTTAGAATCAAGCCTGGAAAAGATAATGAATTTTTATATTTATTTGATAAATATTATAGTGACAACTTTTTATTGTTATCTAAAGATTTAGCTCTATCAACTAATTTGTTTGGCAAAGGAGAACCACATCCATTAATCAAAGATTCTCTAGGAGATTATATTGCTATCGCCAAAAATTCAAAATCGTTTGCATATCCTTTAAAACTTTTTGATTATCCGATCATTTTTAAAGCGACACATGCCGGAGGTACAAGTGAAGAATCTTTGATCTATCTTTCAGTTATCAATCAATAAGTTTACGTTCTTTGACTTTCACTATACACTTGAAAAGTGTATAATTATTTTTAGGTGATTAAAATGGCACCTGACTTTTGGAGAAGAGAGCAAAAATAAAGGAAGTTATATCTAAAGATATAAAAGGGTGAAAAATAACTAGAGT
>CANQWG010000055.1 GCA_947627505.1 uncultured Bacilli bacterium
ATGATTGAAGAAGGCTCTTTTATTATAAATTGTAATTTTATTTCTATTTGCAACATTTTCTTCCCGTTTCTCTCTTTGTTTGTTGCACTTGCTTTTATAATTAACATTAAAATTGCAAAAAAGCAAAAAATTGTTGCAACTTTATTTTTTAATGGTTAGAATATCAAGCGTGTGACTACGATGCTGGTGCATCCTATTTTTTTAGAGGGAATGCGAAACACCCGGAATTGTAGTTTGCTAAACATCAAGAAAGGAGAGACATTCTAAATGCCAACTATCAACCAATTAGTCCGCAACGGACGAACCAAGACATTAGAAAAATCCAAGGCACCAGCTTTAAACAAACGCTGGGATTCACTCGCTAAGAAAGAGAGAAATCAAGATTCCGCTCAAAAACGCGGTGTTTGCACTCGTGTTGGAACGATGACTCCTAAAAAACCGAACTCGGCTCTTCGTAAATACGCTCGTGTACGCTTAAGCAATGGATATGAAGTTACCGCTTATATCGGTGGTGAAGGACACAATCTTCAAGAACACAGCACCGTTTTAATCCGCGGTGGCCGTGTTAAGGATTTACCTGGTGTTCGTTATCATATCGTCCGTGGTACTTTAGATTGTGCCGGTGTCACTGACCGCAAACAAGCTAGATCACAATACGGAACTAAAAAAACTAAAGAAAAGAAATAATAAATAGGAAAGGAGGAATTATTATGTCACGTAAAGGAAATGTTGCAAAACGTGATGTGTTACCAGATCCAATTTATAATTCAAAACTTGTAACACGTTTAATTAATAAAATTATGATGGATGGTAAAAAAGGAACCGCTCAAAAAATCCTTTATACCGCTTTCCAAAAAGTCGAAGCCAAAACCGGAAAACCAGCGATGGAAGTTTTTGAAGTTGCCATTGGAAATATTATGCCGGCTCTTGAATTAAGAGTTAAAAGAATCGGTGCGGCTAATTATCAAGTGCCGATTGAAGTTTCTGCGGAACGACGCGTTACTTTAGGCTTAAGATGGTTAGTTAATTATTCTCGTCTTAGAGGTGAAAAGAGCATGGAAGATCGTTTAGCTGGTGAAATTATCGATGCCGCTAACGGAACCGGCGCTTCGGTTAAGAAAAGAGAAGATACTCACAAGATGGCTGAAGCCAACAAGGCTTACGCTCATTATCGTTGGTAATTTGAGGAGAATAGCAATATGGCTCGTCAAGTTAGTATAGCTAATACCCGTAACATTGGCATTATGGCTCATATTGATGCGGGTAAAACAACAGCTACTGAAAGAATTTTGTATTACACAGGTAAAGTGTATAAAATCGGCGATACCCACGAAGGTACGGCGACAATGGACTGGATGAAACAAGAGCAGGACAGAGGTATTACAATTACTTCCGCAGCTACTACTTGTTTTTGGAAAGGCCATCGTATTAATATTATCGACACTCCAGGTCACGTTGACTTCACGGCCGAAGTTGAACGTTCCTTGCGGGTACTTGATGGTGCGGTCACGGTTTTGGATGGAAAAAACGGTGTTGAACCGCAAACTGAAACGGTGTGGCGTCAAGGAAGCAAATATGGCGTTCCAAGAATTGTCTTTGTCAACAAATTAGACGCCATTGGTGCTGATTTTGAGATGAGTGTTCGTACCATTCATGAAAAACTCGGTGCAAACGCCTCTCCGATTCAATATCCAATCGGACTTGAATCGAGTCTCAAAGGTGTTGTCGACATTATCGAAAGAAAAGGTTATATTTATTCGGATGTTAAAGGAGAACACCCTGAAATAGTCGATGTTCCGGCGGATTTAAAGGACAAATGCGAACAATTAAGAAAAGAATTAATTGAAAATTTAGCCAATTATGATGATGATATCATGATGAAAGTCCTTGAAGATCAAGAACCGACTATCGATGAGATCAAAAATGCGATTCGTAAAGCGGTTTTAAGCGGTGAATTCTTCCCGGTTCTTGCCGGTTCGGCGTATAAGAACAAAGGTATTCAACCATTGCTTGATGCCATCGTCGATTATTTACCTTCGCCGGTTGATATTAAACACGCTGTCGGTAAAAATGAACATGGCGAAGATGTCGAATGTGTTCCAGAAGATGATAAACCTTTAGCAGCTTTGGCCTTTAAGATTATGACTGACCCGTTTATCGGGAAACTCTGCTTCTTTAGAGTTTATTCTGGTACAGCGAAGTCTGGATCATATGTTTACAATGCAACCAAAGGCGTTAAGGAAAGATTTTCTCGATTAGTTTTAATGCACGCTAATAAACGTGATGAAGTCGAAGAAATCAATGCCGGTGATATCGGAGCCGCTGTCGGATTAAAATCGACTACGACCGGTGACACGTTGTGCGATGAAAATCATCCACTAATACTCGAATCAATTCAATTCTCTGATCCGGTTATCAGTGAAGCTATTGAACCAAAATCAAAAGCCGATCAAGAAAAGATGACTGCCGGATTATTGAAATTAGCTGAAGAAGATCCGACATTTAAATTCTATACTGATCCGGATACTGGCCAATCGATTATTGCCGGTGTCGGCGAACTTCATCTTGACGTTTTAGTTACGAGACTTAAGGATGAGTTCAAAGTTGAATGTAATGTAGGCGCTCCGCAAGTTGCTTATCGTGAAACAATTAGAAAGACAGCTGATTGTGAAGGTAAATATATCAAGCAATCCGGTGGTCATGGTCAATATGGTCACGTTTGGATTAAATTTGAGCCAAATCCAGGCAAAGGTTTCGAATTCGTTGATGCGATTGTCGGTGGTGTAGTTCCAAGAGAATACATCAAACCAACTTGCGACGGACTTAAAGAATCTTTGGATAGAGGTCTATTAGCGGGATATCCAATTATCGATATTAAGGCAACATTATTTGATGGATCATACCATGATGTCGACTCATCGGAAGCAGCTTATAAAGTCGCCGCGTCTTTGGCTTTGAAAGAAGCAGCTAAAAAATGTGATCCGGTTATTCTTGAACCGATCATGAAAGTTGAAGTTACAGTTCCACAAGAATACATGGGCGATGTCATCGGTGATATTGCCGCGAGACGTGGTACTGTTGATGGTATGAATGCTAGAGGTAATGCCCAAGTAATCGATGCTTCGGTGCCACTAGCTAATATGTTTGGATATGTCACCGATCTTCGCTCATTTACACAAGGACGTGGAAACTATGTGATGAGTTTGGATCGCTATGAAGAATGTCCAAAATTTATCATCGATGAAATTATTAAGAAGAGAGGCAACAAATAGAAATATTATTGCTTTTAAAAAAATAATGCTTTAAAATAAATATGTTATTCTAAGCTATCAAGGAGGAATACAAATGGCAAAGGAAAAATTTGACAGAAGCAAAGTTCACGTTAATATTGGTACCATCGGACACGTTGACCATGGTAAAACCACATTAACTGCCGCTATTACTTCGGTTTTAGCGAAACAAGGCGGAGCTGAAAAGAAAGCTTACGACCAAATCGATGCGGCACCAGAAGAAAAGGCTCGTGGTATTACAATTAATACTGCCCACATCGAATATCAAACAGCAACAAGACACTATGCTCACGTTGACTGCCCAGGCCACGCTGACTATGTTAAAAACATGATCACTGGTGCTGCCCAAATGGATGGTGCGATTCTAGTTGTCGCTGCCACCGATGGTGTTATGCCACAAACTCGCGAACACATTCTTTTAGCGAGACAAGTTGGCGTTCCTTACATCGTCGTCTATCTCAACAAGACCGACTTAGTTGACGATGAAGAATTAATCGAATTAGTTGAAATGGATATCCGTGACATTCTCAATAGTTATGGTTTCCCAGGCGATGAGACCCCAATTATTAGAGGTTCTGCCAAGAAAGCTTTGGATGGAGATCCAGAAGCCGAAAAATCAATTTTGGAATTGATGAATGCGGTCGACACTTACATTCCAGATCCGGTTAGAGATAATGATAAACCTTTCTTACTTGCTATCGAAGACGTTTTAACGATTACTGGTCGTGGAACCGTTGTTACTGGTAGAGTTGAAAGAGGTATCTTAAAAGTCAACGAAGAAGTTGAAATCGTTGGTATTAAAGAAACCAAGAAATCAGTCGTTACCGGTATTGAAATGTTCCGTAAATTGCTTGATTTCGCAGAAGCCGGCGACAACATTGGTGTCCTTTTAAGAGGTATTGCCCGTGATGAAGTCGTCCGTGGTCAAGTTCTTGCAAAACCAGGTTCAGTTACTCCACATACCAAATTCTCAGCTTCAGTTTACGTTTTAACTAAAGAAGAAGGTGGCCGTCACACTGCTTTCTTAAGCAACTATCGTCCACAATTCTATTTCCGTACTACTGATATCACCGGTGTTATCACACTCCCGGCTGGCGTTGAAATGGTTATGCCTGGTGACAACGTTGAATTGACTGTTGAGTTAATTCACCCAGTTGCTATCGAAAAAGGAACCAAATTCTCAATTCGTGAAGGCGGCCGTACAGTCGGTGCTGGTACTGTTAACGAAATTATTAAGTAATTTCTTTTACAAACTCAAAAGCGTTCGTTTCTGCGAACGCTTTTTTTTACAATAAAATGTCGGTATGGACCTTAATTTATTAAATACGATATTGATAATTATTGTTCAAGCAAGGTTGCATTTCAAAAGTGATTAATTTATGCTTTTATTTGGTGAAATGAATGAAAGAATTGATCGCCTTTATTTTCGTTGAATTAGTCTCGCTTTTTCCTTTAGGACTCTATTTTGTTTCTAAAAAAGTGATTGGACAAGATGCAGAGATGAATTTTTATTTTGAACGTGTTAAAGCTTACGCGATTCGGGGAATTATTGCTTTTGTAATTTTAATTCCTTTTTTTGCGCTTTATATCGATAAAAGAAGAATAGTTATTTTCTTAGGAATTATCTTTCAAATCATCAACGGATTAATTTTTAAGAAGAAAAAGTAGTTTTTGTTAAAACTTCGATTTTTTCTAAAATTTCATCATAAATATTTGCTGCTTCATTAAATTTATAACCAGCAAGTTTTAAAATATACATTTGCCATTGCTTTTTGATTTCATGGATTTTAATGCTGAGATTTAATCGCTCTTGGTTGTTTTTATTGACTGAAAGAGAGTTTATAATTTCATCGGTTATTTTATCTAAACGTTTTTGGCTATGAGTTATTTCTTTTGAATCGTTTTTATCCAAAGTTTCGGCAAAATTAGATAAATTGCTGATGGCTTCAATAGTTTGCTGAGTAGGAAACACTAATTTGTTTTGCAAGACATAAGCTATTTTATCAAGTTCTCGACGAATGGTATTTAATGTAATTTCAGTATTCTCGTTAACAAAGATTTTTGAAAAGAGTAATTCTTTAATTTCATAATTAACGCGATCTAAATAGCGGGAAATTAGAAGAGTCTCGTTTGAAGTTGCTTCTTTACGAGAATCTTCTTCTACCGATTCTTGTTCATCAAGCGGAAGATGAAGAGGGGTTAAAGGTTGAACGTGAATATTTTTAAATCGACTATTTAATTTTATAATTTCAAACTCCTCTAAATTATGTTTTTTCGCAATAGACTTTACTGTTTCGTTAATATTAGAGATATATACAGATGTAGGATAGATTTGTTTCATAAATAGTCCTCCTATCATATAAAATATGAAATTAATAATTAAAAATTACTTTAAGGAAAGAAAGACAATTAATTTCATTATGTAAAAGTCTCTCTATATTGAAAAAAAATTAGATTAAGTGTATGATACCTGACTTTAGGCAGGAACCCTAAAATATAGTGTTACATCAATCAAAAAAACAAATCAACATCGAAAATATTCTCGATGTCTTTTTTTCTTAATTGAATATTGTCTAACTTGGATAAACCATAACGCTTTTGTATTAAAGTCAGAACATCGGATTTTGAAGCATTGTTAATGAAAAG
>CANQWG010000056.1 GCA_947627505.1 uncultured Bacilli bacterium
TTTTAATTATATCTTATTTTTAAATCTCCTTATTTTTAGCCCTTTTTACTTATTTATTTGCCTTTTTACTGTCAAAGATGAGATCTTTACAATAATCAATACTTTTTTGTAACCCCTTACATTCGCAAAAGTTAAAAAATCAGGAAAAAAGAAGAGGATTTTTTCCTGGTTTTTTATTAAATAATCGATTTCAATTCTTCACGTATGCCGCAAAAATATTTAGATAACTATAATTCTAAACTATTGGGATTAAGTAAGAAATCCAAAATGTTTATTATCAAATAACCTTTTTCATTATGCCAAGGGGCAACATTATCTTGAACGACGATGACTTTCTTAAAGGAATCGTCTATTCTATCCAAAGATTCTTGCTCTTGTGCCATTTTATCGGCATCCGGAATTGAATAGGCTGATTGAATATAATACCGTCTGCTTCCTTTATTACATACAAAATCAACCTCTAAAAGTGCTACTGTATTTTGTTCTTTACTGTTTTTTGTATACTTTTTAACAACTCCGATATCGACATTAAAGCCCCGTATAATTAACTCATTATATAGAATATTTTCCATTGCATGCGTCGGTTCTATTTGTCTAAAGTTGAGCCTAGCATTGCGTAAACCGATATCTTCAAAGTAATACTTAAACGGCGAACCAATATATTTTTTACCTTTGATATCATATCTTTGAGCTTGTGAAATTATAAAAGCATCAAGAAGATAATCAATATAAGTAGAAACAATATTAGCGTTTGTCTTTATTGAATGAGATATAAAACTATTAGCGAGTCTAGTAGGATTTGTCAATGTTGCCGTATTAGAAGATAATATATTGATTAAGGTATCCATAACGATATCGCCTTTTAAGTTATGCCGATCTATAATATCTTTCAAATAGGTATTTTTAAAAAGATTGTTTAAATATCTTACTTTTTCTTCTGTACTCTTCATGGTGGTAACATATGGTAACCCGCCAAATAACGAATAGTCACGATAACCGGTAAAAGGATCTTTAGAATATACCGACATGAATTCTAAAAAAGATAAAGGATGAACTCTAATCGCATCACCACGACCTCTAAATTCGGTTAAGATGTCTGAAGATAAAAATTTGGAATTACTACCAGTAATATAAATATCCACATTTCGACGTCTTAAAAGGCTATTGAGAATGCCATATAGCTTTATCATTCCTTTGCCTTTATATTCTTCTTCCGTTATAGCTAGTTGCGCCTCATCTAAAAGGATATAAAATTTATCTTCATCATTTGTTATCTTGGATTTTAAATATTTGGAAAGATTAGAAGGATTTAGATATTCTTCATTTTCATCATCATCTAAAGAAAGTGCAATAATTTGCTCGTTAGTTACTCCATTAACCAACAAATATTTACGAAACAGTTCAAAAAGCAAATAACTTTTTCCGCATCCTTTTATACCTGTAACGATTTTAACCATTCCGTTCCCTTGTTTTTCTATTAACTGGTTTAGATATAAATCTCTTTTGATTTCTTGCATAGTCGCACCTCACTTAGTTTTTTTTCGGTAAACCGACTTTTTACGAAGTGGATACATCACGATTTGTTAAAAAATAATCAATGTAAATGATATAATCGTTTAAGTCGTTTTTGAATCCTACTATGTTTCTTGTTAAACGTGATGTGAACTCTTATTTAAAAATTCAAACTATCGGGATTTAAAAGAAAATCAAACAAGTTCATTAAGTAAATTCCATCTTCGTTATAATGTGAACGTGGCAAATCTTTTACAATAATTATTTTCTTAAATGAATCTGAAATTCTCAAAAGCGATTTTTGTTCTTGCTCAATTTTTTCTTTGCTCGGAAGAGATAACGCTACTTGAATATAGTATCTTTTATCGATCAAATTACAAACAAAATCAACTTCTGATTTTTTTAGTACGCTGTTGCCTTTTTCATTAGGCGCATAATGCTCTACAAAACCGATATCAACATTCATTCCTCTTACCAATAGTTCGTTGAATACGATATTTTCCAAGATGTGAGTTTCTTCTTCTTGACGAAAATTAAGTCTGGCATTTCTTAATCCAATATCGGTAAAGTAATATTTTGAAGGTGTATTAATATACTTTTTATGTTTAATATCATATCTTTTTGCCTGAGTAATTAAAAATGAATCTACGAAATAGTCAAGATAATTTTTTATTGTATCCGGGTGAATTGATATTTGCTTAACACTCTTAAAGGTATCAGATAATTTCTTAGGGTTAGTAAGTGAACCAATTGACGAAGATAAAATATCTAATAATTCTTCGACTTCAGCATCGCCTCGAATATTGTTTCTTTCTTTAATATCCTTAAAATAAGTTTCAGAGAATATTTCTTTTAAATATTTTGCTTTATCATTATTACTACTAAATTCTAATATTTTAGGAAGACCACCAAAATTTATATATTCATTCCACCCATCAATAACATTTCCATCATAAACAGACATAAATTCAGAAAATGAAAGTGGAAATATATGAATTTGATCTCCTCTTCCGCGAAATTCAGTGATGATATCTTTAGAAAGAAATTTTGCATTACTGCCAGTAACATATGTGTCGGTATTTTCAATATGCAAAAAACTATTTAATACATCTTCAAATTCACTGACATACTGCACTTCGTCTAAAAGAATATAATACATTTCTCGATCTTTGATACAACTATGCACATAGTCACAAAGCACGTCAGGATTTCGATACTTTTTGTTTTGCCTATCATCAAGTGCTATCTTTATTATGTGATCATCCTTAACACCGGATTCAATTAAATGATTATAAAACAAGTTAAATAACAAGTACGACTTACCACATCTACGAATACCTGTGATAACCTTTATCATTTTGTTATGTTGATGACGAATTAAAGTATTTAAATACAAATCTCTTTTAATTACCATAGCTTCCTCCACAAAAATGTTTTAGTTAAACTATAAATCTTCAAGGTTATTATACCATTAGCACAATACAAAATCCGCCGTTTAGTGAATATTATTATTGTAAACAACAAAAATTTTCAATAAAAAACACATTTTAACATGATTTTTAAACTATTTTCTTTAATTTAAATTATAATTGTGAACACATTTAATGATAAATCATTGTTATACAAAGATCTTTAACCTATTGGGTTCTAAATCTCTACGGTAGAATTTGTATTTAAAAATTTTTTTATATTAACAAAAAAAAGCCATCAAGTTTAAGACTAAACTCGATAGCTTTAAATTTTTATTGATTAATCAATTAAGCCGCTAAAGAAGCGTAAATTTGTACCCAACCACCTTGATCCCAAATGTTGATGTAAATGTTGTAGGTACCTGTTTGTTTGACTCTGATTTTTCCAAGCGGACTTGTAAGGTATTTGCACCAAGTGTTGCTGGTTTTTGCATCGATACCACCATCATCAGTGCCAACCGCTTCAAAATAATTGGCGGTATAATTGCCGTTTTCGACATCGGCAGAAAGGGTATACCCAATACCATCAGCCTTATTGGATTTTGTAGTCGGGTAAACATCTGAAGTGTAACCCCATGTCGCATCAATGGCTTCAGTGGAGAAGAACATAAATTCATATCCCGCTTCAAGGTGTGCCGTAACGCTCCATTCTTCAGCTTTCATAATATCGGAATAACCTCTCATGAGTTTGTATTTAACCGGGCTATTATATTCGGTGGCTAAATATTGTCCTGTGACTTCCTCTGCGCTTGAAATCTCTGCCGAACTTTGCTCTTCGCTTACCGCTTCACTGGATGATTCTTCTTCGGATTGTTCTTCAGTCGATTGGGCTGATGAAGCAACCGAATTGCTCGTCGTCGGGGAAACTGAAGAAGCAGAACTTGAAGATGGTTGCGTTGATGTTTCTTCTTCATTACCTCCGCCACCGCCGCATGCTACTAAGCTTCCTAGCAAAGCAAGAGCCAATAAAAATTTTGCTTGTTTCATATTTTTACCTCCATGATGAGAATTATCGATAAGATTAAATCTCATCGTAAATAAGTATAGTTATCTCATTTTGCCGAGTCAAGCATTTTTGAAACCCCTTTCATCAATTAAAATTGCGTAAATTGAAAAATAAATTCCAGTTTTTAAACTAAGAAAAGTCAAATTTTAGTTTATTTTTTTGTATTTGTTCTTACGGGGGAACTAAGATGTACATGAGGAGAAATCAGGGATATGGAATTTATTAAAAATCACAAAAAATTATTAATTTGGTTAGTAGTATCAGTTCTTTTGATTCTATCCGGTTATTTTGGTTTATGGAAGAATCCTAATTTTTATTTTTCATATTCTCAAAATAGTAACGTTAGTATCTTCTTTAACTGGATATTAGCAATTTTAATTTTTTTATCGGTAATTCTATTTCCTGTTGCTTTATTTTCGGCAATATACTTTTTTGTTCTATATATCAAAAAACCGAGCAATCAGGAAAACCTAAGAAAAAAACGATTAAGAAGATTAGAAGAAAGACAAAAAAAGATTGATAAGGAAATAAAAGATCTCAATCAATAAAAAATTTATAAATTATGCCGCTTGAAAGAGTGGCTTTTTTTGCAACAAAATATCAGACGTTTTTGAGTGTTTTTTTTGTTGAACACCCTAAAAAGTCCGATTATAATTGATAATGGAAGACTTCAAGGGTTACCCTGCTCTCTCCTTTATAGGAGTAGAAAGGGGATGATTATTATGACAGAAATAATAGTATTTCTCTCATTAATATTTCTGA
>CANQWG010000057.1 GCA_947627505.1 uncultured Bacilli bacterium
ACTACACTTGGCGATAACTACCCGTGGTTGGCTTTATTTCCAACTAGACTAATATCATGCCCGACACACATAAAAAACCAAGAAGCATTGTATTACCTCTTGGTTATGATAATAAAGCCGAATAATGAATCTGCTATTTATCAATTAATTATTTAATTAATTTTTTCGAGTTTCCAAATATCGTTAACGTACTCTTTAATCGTGCGATCCGAAGAGAAATATCCGGCATAAGCGATGTTGATGAGGCAAGAACGAGCCCATTGTTCGCGGTTTTGATAACGTTTAGAAATTTCTTCGCTCGCTTCAAGATACGAATTAAAATCTTTGACATTGAAGTATTCGTCATTGCGATACATGATTTCATCAAAAATTTCTCTAAATTCATCGTGATTCAAGGCGAAGGTTCCATCGACTAAACTGTCAATCACACATTTTATCATCGGCTCAGAATGATAGATATCCCATGGTGAATAACTTCCAGAAGCTCTTAAAGCATCGACTTCAAAATCCTTCATACCGAAAATCACGCTATTTTCATCGCCAACTCGTTGATGAATTTCAACGTTGGCTCCGTCTAAAGTGCCAAGAGTAATCGCCCCATTAATCATAAACTTCATATTCGAGGTACCGCTTGCTTCTTTGCCGGCAGTAGAAATTTGCTCAGAGACATCGGCGGCGGGAATAATCACTTCCGCGGAAGAAACGCCATAGTTTTCTATGAATACCACTTTCATGTATTTTGAAATTTCCGGATCTTCATTGACTTTAGAGGCCACCGCATTGATCAATTGAATAATCTTTTTAGCGAGGCTATAACTCGGCGCGGCTTTAGCTCCGAAAATAAAGGTATGCGGATAGATTTTAAAGGAACTATCCATCTTCATTCTCTTATAGTAATAGATGATTCTAAAGACATTCATCAACTGACGTTTATAGGCGTGCAAGCGCTTGATTTGCACATCGAAGATGGAATTAAGATCGACATCGATTCCATTATGTTCTTTGATGTATTTAGCTAAAGCGACTTTATTTTGATATTTGATATCGTTGATTTTATTTAAAACTTTAACATCGTCTTTATATTTTAAAAGTTTTTCAAGATCGTCAGGATTCATAATCCAATCTTCGCCGATAAGCTCACTGACATAGGAAGATAATTTTTGGTTAGAGTATAAGAACCAACGCCGATGGGTAATTCCATTAGTCTTGTTGTTAAATTTTTCGGGATACAAAGTATAGAAATCATGGAATGTCGACTCGCAACAAATCTTGGTGTGAAGTTTAGCTACCCCGTTGACCGAGAAACAAGCGTGAATACCGAGATTGGTCATATAAATCATGCCGTCTTTGATGATTTTAACTCGGTCGATAAAGGCATCGTCATATCCTTTGGCTTTTAAATCGAGAATAAAGCGACGATTGATTTCTTCAATGATCATATAGACGCGAGGCAAAAGATTGCTCACGTAGTGAACTGGCCATTTTTCAAGGGCTTCGGCCATGATCGTATGATTGGTGTAAGCCATCAAATGGGTCACTTGATACCACGCATCATCCCAACCGAATCCTTGTTCATCCATTAAAATGCGCATCAATTCTGGAATGGAAAGAATCGGGTGAGTATCGTTAAGTTGGAACACATACTTTTCGCATAGATTGTCTAAAGTTTTATAGACACGTTTATGACCGCGAATGGTCGATTGTAAACCAGCCGAAACTAAGAAATATTGTTGCCGTAAACGAAGGATTTTACCATGTTCCGTCGAATCGTCGGGGTATAATCCGTGACAAATTTCTTTAATCGTCTCAAGGTAAGAAGAGAAACTCATGTTAGTCGGAAGTTCATCTTCAGTCGGTTCAGCTGACCAAAGGCGCAACGTGTTTGTCACATGATTTTTGTATCCGATAACCGGAATATCATAAGGAACCGCCTTGACATTTAAGGCGTTGATGGTTCTAGAACGAACATTTCCATCGACATCTTGATATGTTTCCGCTTGGCCATAAAATTTAACATTAACCGCGTGTTTCGGCTTTTTTATTTCCCAAACATTACCGGAATTAAGCCATTGATCAGGTACTTCAACTTGTTTGCCGTCGATGATCTTTTGTTTAAAGAATCCGTATTCATAGCGGATGCAGTTACCATGTCCTGGATACCCCAATGAGGCGATAGAATCTAAAAAACAAGCTGCGAGACGTCCTAAGCCTCCGTTTCCAAGTCCGGCATCGGTCTCTTGATCTTCAAGATCGTGAATGTCGATTCCTAAATCTTTCAATCCTTCTTTGGCCACATTGTAAATGCCAAGATTCATCATGTTGTTGACAAGTAGACGACCGATTAAAAATTCCATTGAAAAGTAAACCAGTTGTTTACCTTGATGCTCTTGAACATACTCTTTAGAAGCTTTCCAATCGTAAGCGGTGTAATCACGAACCATCGAACCGAGAATCTCGTAAAGTTCGGTGATATGGCAGCGTCTAAAGTCAACACCATATTTGGCAATCGCTCTTTTTTCAAACTCTTCTTTAAATATTTCCTTGGTTTCAAACATATATTTACCTACTTTCTTTTTTCTCTTGTTTTGGCAACTTGAGAATCAAGGCACCAAAACTCGCGAGTTTAATTGTAATATGAAATGGTTGATTATTGCAATAGCCTTCATAGGCTTTTAATGGTAAGCCATTGTATTGATTATAACCACCATAAACATCTTTATCAGAATTGAAAATTTCCGTGTATTCGCCTAATTCGTCGACTCCGATATCGTAAGAATCGTAAAAATACGGTGTCATATTAAAGACAAAAATCAAAGTTGATTCGTCAGATGTTCTTTTAAACACATAGACTGATTGTTGGGCATTATCCGCCATTAACCATTGGAAATGAGCCGGATTATGTTCTTCAAAATACATCGACTTTTCATGCTCATAAATCAAATTTAAATCGCGTACTAGACGGGAAATCGAATCGTGAATCGGAAATGATTTTAAATTCCACGGCAACGATTTCAATTCATTCCACTCGTCAAATGACGCCAATTCGTTGCCCATAAAGTTGAGTTTTTTTCCGGGATGCGCCCATTGATAAGTAAATAAATTACGGATTTGAGCGAATTTTTGATCGTAATTTCCCCATAGTTTATTGATGATTGTTCCTTTTCCGTGAACGACTTCATCGTGCGATAAAGGTAACATGAAGTTTTCCGAATAGAAATATGCCATCGAAAAAGTCAAATCGTAATGGTGATATTTGCGGTAAATCGGATCTTTGGAATAGTATTTTAACGTATCGTTCATCCATCCTAAATCCCACTTATAATCGAAGCCTAAACCACCATATTCAAGCGGTTTGGTTACTCCTTGATAAGCCGAAGAATCCTCGGCGATGAGCATCACGCTATCATGTGCAATGTGCAATTTACCAGTAAGGCGCTTGATGAATTCAATCGCCCCTGAATTTTCTCCTCTTGAAGTATCACCATGCCAATAAATGATGTTACTCACCGCATCAAAACGCACACCGTCAAAGTGGAAATAATCGATGAAATAATTGACTCCTGACATCAAGAAAGAACGAACCGGATCTTTGCCTAAATCAAAAAGGTAACTGCCCCACTGACTGTACTCCGCATCGCCTTGACCTTCGTAAAGATTAGATCCATCGAATTTGCCTAAAGCATAATTGTCGGTCGCAAAATGGACTAAAACGTAATCTAGAATTACCCCGATACCCGCTTGGTGTAAGCGATCGACAAACGACATTAACTGAAAGGGATTGCCGTATCTTGAATCTACGGCGTAAAAACCGGTCACTTGATATCCCCACGATCCATCAAACGGATATTGGGTAATCGGCATGATTTCCACATGGGTAAAGCCATGATCATTCACATATTTAATCAGATGATCGGCAACTTCTTCATATGAAAGGAAACGCCCATCTTGTGGCCCTAGCCATGATCCTAAATGCATTTCATATATCGAAACCGGGCGATCAAAATTGCGGTTGCGCTTTTTGAGAAATTCTTGATCGTGCCACATGAAGTTTTCAATGTCAAAAGTCCTAGAACAACTGTTTGGTCTTAATTCGCTTGTGAAAGCAAAAGGATCCGCTTTGTCGATATAGTTATTATTGCAATCCAAAATATGAAATTTATAAGAATTATAATTGCCGATATTTTCTACAAACACTTCATATACGCCAGCAACGTCAACTTTGTTCATGCGATGAGTTCCGGGATTCCACGAATTAAATTCACCAATTAATGAAACTTCCTTTGCTAACGGCGCATAGACGCGGAAGACAAATCCCTCTTTATCTCCGTTTTTGACACGATGAGCACCGAAGTACTTATAGGCCTCAATTGATTGCCCCATTAAAAAATCATACAACAAGCCGTATGCCATATTGTCTTATCCTCCTAGCAACTAGTAGATATCCTTTTTGTAGTTTACCATAAAATTGGAATTTTTACTAGTGCAAATTATCACTTAGTCCCGTTAAGGGGTCCGCTAATGTACCTTTTTATTGATTTTTGTATTTTTTTTAACTAAAATATCTTTGGAAGTAGACCGCGGGAGTTTGACAGTTTGAAGTAAAAAAATAAAGGAAAAAGAGAAGAGTTTATACTACGTATAAAACTTCTTT
>CANQWG010000058.1 GCA_947627505.1 uncultured Bacilli bacterium
TTCTCCCAACTTACGCTGTTCCCAAGAATAAGTCTATTTTTGCATTTGCGTTAATAAAATTAGATAAAAATAGAAATTAAAAAATTTTAAAATAAATTATACCCGATACAATAAAGCCTAACTTTAGGCAGGAACCCTAAAATATAGTGTTACATCAATCATAAAACAAATCAACATCGAAAATATTCTCGATGTCTTTTTTTTCTTAATTGAATATTGTCTAACTTGGATAAACCATAACGCTTTTGAATTAAAGTCAGAACATCGGATTTTGAAGCATTGTTAATGAAAAGTCCATCTAAAGTTTCTGTGATATTATAATTTCTGATAAACTCAATAATTTTTCCTAAAGGTACTTCATCCTAAATTTTATAGTGCTAAATCCTAAAGACGAGGTTCAGTAACATATTTTCGAAATTTCACTGCGATTTAAAAAAATAAAAGTTGATTTTTGCTCACACTGATAATCGTCCAATCTAAGGAAGATAGAAAGGGTATTTTCTAAATTTGCAGATTAAATAATTTTGAATTTATATTTGATAATCATTGTTTAAATGCTAAATTAGAAACTCATCTTAAATATCATTATAATTATTTAAAAGCTATTTTTGCTTTTTATTACCATTAAATTCCTAATTTTAAGAATAATTATTCACGTATATAAAAAATTCTTCTATTTTCGAATTTTTTATTTTATATTTATAAAAACAAAAAGAAAGAGGTAATTGTTATGAAAAAATCAAAGGCACTTCTTATTATTGCTACATCATTCTTATTGTTGGCGGCTTGCGATAATAGTAATGATAAAACAAGTTCATCTTCTAATGCAATTGAGACAACAAGTGAAGTCAATACTGCTTCTGAAGATTCAAAAACG
The DNA here is from genome assembly GCA_947627505.1 of uncultured Bacilli bacterium. Classification (GTDB taxonomy): domain Bacteria; phylum Bacillota_I; class Bacilli_A; order RFN20; family CAG-449; genus CANQAG01. The sequence goes on from CANQWG010000058.1 coordinate 878, forward strand.
TCAGTTGAAACAACAAGTGAAGCTGATGCTACACTTGAAGATTTAAAAACGGCAATTGAATCACTTGGAAAGAACTATACTCTTAATAGTGTCAGTTACGATGGAAGTACTGGAAAAACTGTCGTTTCCGAAAACTATTTTGGAACCTTTATGGATTCAGGACAAATTTCCGGATATATGAAAGTATCAAATGATAATGACACTGTTCATTCATACTTATATTATCCGGAGTCAGCTACAAACGAATGGGATGGATTTGATGATTATGGTCGCGAAGATTATCTTCCGCTACATCTTTCTTATATGAAAGATTTGGACCATGTTTTAGATCTTTATACTTTTGTTAAAACTAAAGATAAGTTGACTTTCCACACTGACGATGAATTTTCAATTCAAAGATTACTAAACTTAACCAATCACCCACTTGCATATTACTTTGGTCATGCTCATGGTGGTATTGATATAAGTCTAAATGAAGATTTAAGTCTAGATCAAATTAAGTTTTTGGGCTTTAATCCAAATATGTTAGATGGTGGTATCCTTAGCATACCGAAAGATAATGTTTTTTATAGAATTACTGTAGGAGATATTGGTACTTCTAGAATCGATTATGTTCATGAATACGCAAATGGTGAAATGGACATTAAAGATCCTGAGCTTTATATGTTATTAAGAGTAGGTGAAGAAGGTAACGCACTATATGAGGGTGTGGAAATAGAATTTACCGGTATTTTATCATCAATTCTTGATATGGGAAATTCCGCTACAGTCATCAGTGATGGTGTTCCTACCTACTTCCCAGATGCTAGTGTACTTGATCCATGGTCAAATTACTCTAAAGAAATAACCGTAAAAGGTACTGTTGATGTCGAAAATGGTGCAGTAATATTTAAAGACGCTGAATTAGTTTCAATTGGTGATGAAATGGAAATTGAACCATATGAAATTCTTGATGCCAGTACTTGGGAAGAAGAATTTGCTGATAGTTACAATGGTTCAAAAATGAATGGTATGTCTATTAACTTATCTTTAACTTACATCGAAGGAGAAGTTACTACTAGTGGTGCTTCCTCATTAAAATGTCAAATAAATAGTTCGACTCCGATAGATGTAAAATTCTCTGAAGGATTAGATGAAGAAATGAAACAAGCTTATCTTGATTTTGTCGATGAAGAAGGAATTGCAAGTGGTGATTCTATCGACTTTGGAAATCTTACTTTCAAATGGGAAAATGGTCCTGCTGTCTATGTTGGAGAAACGAGTTCTTTCACTCGCTCGATGACATTTGGCTCTTTATGTATGGATGTTTTAGGTATGGAAATTCCTGAACCGGTTTCTTTTGATGGATGGAATATCATGTATGAAGATAGCGGTATCATCGTTGATGAAGAAACAATCGCCGAAGGTGTATTTGCTATCGCTTATATTAAAGAAGAGGGTGTGGCTACCTTTGCTGAAGAATATGGTGAATTTCTTGTTGCAGTCGGATTTGAATTTGTTAAAGAATTTGAAGATACTGATGGTGATATGAGATATGTCTATCAAAAAGATAATATCGTTGTAAGATTTACTTCACCATTTAACACGGGATCGGATGATGATGTTGAATATCGTATGTGGATTGAAGCATATGATTTAGATAGAACTTCTCCCAATGTCGAATAATAATGAAGATTAATTTCGTCGCTCTTTAATTATTCTAATGATCTCATAAAACGTTTTATGAGATCATTTTTTTAACGTTTATTGAATGATAAAAGAATATTTTGTGACACGAAAATATTTTATTGAAATAAACACGCGGATGAATTATAATTAAAATACGAATCAGAATTATTGGAGAACTTTATGAATGAAAAAGATTTTTTTTATGAACTAGGTAAATTGATATACCGAATTGATGGAGTTTATGAAATATATGGAAAGAACTCTCATATCAATTCACCAAACTTACTTTGGATTTTATACTCCTTAAATGATGGTAAAGAACATAGCCAAAAACAAATATGTGATGATTGGTCAATCCCTAGAAGTACCGCGAATACCATCATCAAAGAATTAGAAGAAAAAGAGTATATTACTTTACGACAAATAAAAGGTCAAAGGAGGGAATTGAATATCGTTTTAACGGAATCCGGTAAAACTTATGCCGATAAGCTATTAAAAGATTTATACAATAGAGAAAAAGAAGCATATAAAAATATTCCAAATCCGAAAGAAATTTTAGAAATTTTAAATAATTTAGTTCAAAACTTACAAATTATTTCAAATGGAGGAGAAAAATAATGAAAGGTTTAATTGCTTATTTCAGTGCTAGTGGTACTACAAAAGAAGTTGCAAAGCGTTTGGCATCCATTTCAAAGTCCGATTTATATGAAATAACCCCTAAAATTCCGTATTCTAAGGAAGATTTAAATTGGATGGATAAAAATTCACGATCTAGTCAAGAAATGAATGACAAAAGTTCAAGACCTGAGATCATAAAAGAAAATCTTGATCTTAAGAGTTATGATGTGATTTTGTTAGGTTTTCCAATTTGGTGGTATATTGCCCCTACGATCATCAATACTTTTTTAGAAGACTATGATTTTAAAGGTAAAACTATCATTTTGTTTGCGACATCTGGCGGAAGTAACTTTGGAAAAACCATCGATTATTTAAAGGCAAGTGTAACGGATGATACCATTATCAAAGAAGGAAAAATATTAAATGGTAATCTTAGTGATAGCATGTTAACTGCGTGGTTGAAAACTTTAAATTTATAAAAAGGAGAAACGTAAAATGAAAAAAATTACACAAGATGCTGGGAAAAAACAATTAGGTGATTTTGCACCGGATTTTGCACATTTCAACGATGATATTCTGTTTGGAGAAAATTGGAATAATCAAGATATCGATCTTAAAACTAGATGCATAATCACTGTTGTCGCTTTGATGTCATCGGGGATAACCGATAGTTCTTTAATCTATCATTTGCAAAACGCTAAAAACAATGGTGTCAGTCAAACTGAAATATCAGCGATTATCACCCATTGTGGATTTTATGTCGGGTGGCCTAAAGCTTGGGCGGTTTTCCGTTTAGCCAAAGAAGTTTGGAATGAAAAAAAAGAGACAAATAGCGAAAAAGATCTTTATCAAAACACCATTATTTTCCCCATAGGCGAAAAGAATGATGGGTTTAAACAATATTTTACTGGGCAAAGTTATTTATATCCTGTATCCAAAGATCAAGTGGGAATATTTAATGTAACTTTTGAACCGGGATGCCGCAACAACTGGCACATTCATCATGCTAAAACAGGTGGCGGGCAAATTCTTATTTGTATCGGAGGGAGAGGATATTATCAAGAATTTGGAAAAGAAGCAATCGAGCTTAATCCGGGAGATTGTATCAACATTCCATCTGGTGTAAAGCATTGGCATGGTGCGGCTAAAGATAGTTGGTTTTCACATTTGGCCATTGAAGTGCCAGGAAATGAAACCTCAAATGAATGGTTAGAACCAGTCAGTGATGACCAGTACAAAAAATTTAAATAAGACTAACAGCACCTCTTTCAAACTGAATATGACTCACCCATTTTACATGGGCGAGTTTTTATTGTGTGTCGGGCATGATATTAGTCTAGTTGGAAATAAAGCCAACCACGGGTAGTTATCGCCAAGTGTAGTGAACCAC
>CANQWG010000059.1 GCA_947627505.1 uncultured Bacilli bacterium
GTTTTTTTACTACATTTTTTATTCTTTCAATTTTCTTTCTTTATTTGTTGCACTTGCTTTTATAATTAACCATTTTTGTAATAAAGTTGTTTTTTATAGACATTTTTAATTAAGCACAAAAAATGCACATAATTTTTTTATTACTATATCCTTATTAAAAAAGAAAGGCTATTTAAATTTGCCACACATTTTAATATTTTTTGATTTTTTATTGAATAGTAAGTATAATCTAGTCGAGGTGACATGACAACGATGAAAAGAATTTTAACTATTATATGTGCCCTTATAGCGACTTGTGTTTTAGGAGCATGCCAAAAAGAATATGATCCTCACCCAGATTATACTCCAAGTTCTTTTTGCTCAAGTGAAAGTTCTTCTCTTCATTCTTCCAAAGCGAAGGTTATTAATGTATGTGCCACAAGTCAAACAAAAATTTCTAATCATAATAATTCCCATTCGTCAAATCCATTTGATACTTTGATTTATTTAAGATACGATGCATCAATCACGACACAAGAACTTACACAAATGGAAAATATTATTGGAAACACTTTGATACGTTTACATAAAATTGCCGATAGAAATTATTATTATACTGATGATAATAGCGAATTTTTAATTAATAATATCAAAGTCGTAAATGATTCTTATGGGACAAACAGAGTTATCGAAAATGTTGACGATGATCTTTTAAATATGCTTGAAATGGCATTAGAATCAACGAAAAAAGGCAACAATAGATTTAATCCTTTCGTTGGCGAACTTTCTGATTATTGGGATTCAATTATTGATGATAGCGATCATTTTAACGATCCTCTTAACACAGATAATCCTAATAGAGAAACTTCTTTAGATAAAATTAATGAATTAGTCTCTAATATTCCAACTTATGAAGAAATTATCGAAAATAAAATATTAGAAATTGATCGCGTTCATAAAACCGTAAAATTCAATAAATTTAAAAATGTCGACAAGTTATCTTTGACTTTAGGTGGAATTGCTAAAGGATACGCAATTGATGCTTTAGCTAAAAACTTAATTGCGGCCGGATTTAACAAAGGTCTCATCAATGGTGGCACTAGTTCTTTAGAATCTTTAGGAGATGCAACTTTTACCGACGCTTGGTATATCGCACCTCAAAATCCAAATACTTTTAACAATTATTACAATTTTGATGCCGATAAAAACTATATTGGTAATGTTAAATTGAACGGAGTTTTTAATGTTTCTACTTCCGGAGATGTAGAACGTGGTTATTATTTTATTAATCCTAATGATCCGACTGTCATTAGACGTAGACATCACATTGTAAATACTGATACCGGAATCCCAAACAACTATTATCGCACTGTCACCCTTTTTTCAAGCGACATTGATGCCGGTTATTTAGATGCGTATTCAACTATAGTTTTCAATATGCCTTTTGATGAAGCAAAAACTTTTATTAAAAAAATTCGTGAAACGAATGATTTACATGCAATCTTCATTCAAGAAAACGTTCAAGATATTAATAGTGTTTTGATTGATCAAGAACTATATCAACATTATACTAATAACCAAAATTTAAATCTTCAGGTAGAAACTTATGAAGTTTAAAACTAAATTCAGCAAAGTCGATATCTTTTTTATTCCTATCGTCTTAATCGCATCTTTAATTCTTTCACTAGTGGTTTTTTTTGGCAATAGCGATACTCCAAGTGCCGTTTGTGTTTATGTTCAAGGCAAATTAGAATATAGTGAAAAACTTCCTGTCTCAAAAAAAATTTATTTATATAAGACTGAGGAATCCGCAAGACAACACGGAGAAAACAAATGGTTTGACTGTTTGCAAGCAGACATGACGATTGAAATCGACGGACGTTCTGTGCGAGTTGAAAAAGAACAATCCCCACGTCATATTTGTTCACAACGAGGTTGGTTTACGACCCCTAATCTTCCGGTTTTGTGTGAACCTAATTCAGTTTTGGTAATCATTGAAAGTAGAGAAGATAATGATTTTATCGTGCCGATTGGGGTGAAATTTAATGGGTAGTTCAAAACAGATCAGACGAATCACCACCTTGGCAATGTTTCTGGCTTTATCAGTTCTTCTCCATTATTTAGAATCATTGTTGCCTGTCATAGTACCTATACCGGGTGTTAAACTTGGTTTAGCCAATACCATGGGATTAATTGTCTTATATTTTTTTAATCGAAGAGATTTTGTCGCTACCGGTTTTTTAAGAGTGATGCTTGTCGGTCTTTTAACTACCGGTATTTTTACAAGCGGATTTTTTATTTCCTTTTCGGGATGGCTTTTATCTACTTTAATAGTATTGTTACTTTCTAATTTTAAATTTTTCAGTATTTATAGCCTATCTGCATGTTCTGCAATTTTTCATGGTATTGGTCAAGTTGCTTGTTCCGCAATCCTATATTCTTCAATTTACATGATGGCATATACACCTATTATCGTTTTAAGCGGACTTATAACCGGAATTTTAGTCGCTTTTTTGTCATCTCTTTTGATAAATCAATTGGAAAAAACAAAATTGTTTATTAATTAAAAATTTTTGATTTTAATTTTAAATTTGTTTACAAACTAATATTATCTATATAAAATATAGACGCATTCATTAAGGAGGAAATATTTTAATGAAGAAGAATGTATTATGTGCTTTAGCACTCTTAGGAGTCGTCGGAACTCTTGCTTCATGTGGTGGAAATGAAGGCGAACCCTCATCAAATGGTGGAACATCTTCTAATCCTACTAGCGGAGGTACTAGTACTGCTTACAAATTAGGTTTAGGACAAGCGATTAGTCTTACAAAAGGAGACAATGATATCATAACTCAAATTGATATCACCTTTGCTTCTGTGGTTTATCAAGGCGAAAAAGTTGTTAGTACTTACATCGATGTAGTGCAACTCCCAATCGTCTACACTGCTGCGGATGGTGATACTGAAGAAAGTTACGCTTACAAAGACACTGCAAATCAAGTCAAAAACGCTGGAGATAAAAACGTTGAGACTAAAAAGGAACTTAAAGAGCGTTATGGTATGACCGGTATTGGTGCTGGTGAATGGTATGTCCAAGCTGGTAAATTTGAAGATTGGGCTACCGGTAAAAATTTCAACGATTTAACTGTTACCAAAGGCGAAGTAGACGATAACCATAGTCATGCATGGACTAATAACGTCACTGGTTGTACTATTTTAGTTGACGATTTCGTCACCGCGATGAAAAATGCCAAAAATCACAGCGTTGATTTTACTTCAGATGAAGCTCCAAAAGCTGGTGTCGGTGTTCTTGTCGGTGCTGCCGGTAGTCAAATTGATGTCAACTTTGCTTCAGTTGCTAACGTTGGAAACAAGGCTGCCGCAAGTGTTGTCGATGTTTATCAAATTCCTTTAAAAGAAGGAGTTTTAGATGCCAATAACAAGGCCGTTAAAAACAAATTAGAAGGTACCGAATTTGCTTCTAAGTTTGAACTTAAGGAAAATTACGGTATGTCAGTTATCCCAGGTGTTACAGAATGGTATGTCCAAGCTGAAAAGTTCCAAGAATGGGCTATGGGAAAAACTTCCGAAGAATTAAATGGCTTTACCGTTGGCCAACCAGACGATAGTCATAGTGAAGAATGGACTAACAATATCACTGGTTGTACTATGTCAGTCGGAGATTTTGTTGCTGCTATTCAAGAAGGCATGACCAACAAAAGAGCTTAATTAAAATTAATTAAAATAAAATCCCAAAAAGTATGGTATATAAACGAATAAAAAATATAGATTTTTGAGGGTAATACAAGTT
>CANQWG010000060.1 GCA_947627505.1 uncultured Bacilli bacterium
ATGTAGAGCCGTATACGAGAAACGTACGTACGGTTCAATGGGAGGGGCAAAGGCTTAGCGCCTTCCCTCTACCCTATATAAAATAGGAGGTTGGATATGATTAAAAGATTAATTAAAAATTTGATGCCGATAGCAATTCTTTTAGGTTCTTTAGGATCGTGTAAATCTAATTTAAATCCTACTTCTGCCTTATTGAATTCTTCGTCAAATTCATTTGATTCTTCTTTAAATGGAGAAATATCCAGCGAGTTTTCAAGTTATTTAGAAGAAAATACATCAGATTCAAATAATTTTTCAGATACTTCAATTAATGAAGAAAGAAAAGATGAACTTTTGGAAAATACTAGTTTTACAACTTTAGATTCATGGATTATTTCAAGTGATGAGGATTGTGTTTCGAATACCATTCAAAATGGAGGAGGTATTTTAAAATTAGAAGTTGATAATAACAATGCAAAAGAAAATTATTCCGTTCAAGTAAAACAAGACGGAATAGTTCTTGTTGATAATGAAAGCTACATAGTAGACTTTTCAATAACTAGTTCAATTTCAAGAAAAATTAATTTTATTATTCAAGAAGCAACATATTATTCACGATATTTAATTAATGATATCTTTGAAGTTTCAGCTAATGTACAATACCATTATAGAAAGGAATTCATAGCAACGCCGGGAACCAATCATCTTCCATATCTTTATGGTTTTATGCTTGGTAAAATCGATGGAGAAACAAATGCCCTACATCAAATTACAATCAGCAATCCGTCTTTATTGGGATATAATGCTAAAATTGTTCCCTGTGTAGGGTTAGATGGAACCACTACTCCAGCACCGACAACTAGTCATAATCGAACTCTTGTTTGGAACGATGAATTTAACGGAAATAGCGTTGATGAAAGTAAGTGGACTTTTGAATTAGGAAATGGCAATTGGGGTTGGGGCAATAATGAACAGCAATATTATCGTAAAGAAAATGCCGCAGTTAATAATGGCTCTTTAAAAATTACGGCTTTAAACGAACGATTTGGGAATTTTAATTATACTTCTTCTCGTATGATTACCAAAGGAAAGTTTAGTTTTCATTATGGTTATGTTGAAGCACGCCTTGCATTACCACGAATGATGGGAATTTGGCCGGCATTTTGGATGTTAGGCGCTAATATCGATCAAGTAAATTGGCCATCATGTGGTGAAATCGATATTATGGAAGCAATTAACATCGAAGAAAAAGTACATACCACAATTCATTGGAATGACGCATCGCATAAAAGTTCAAGTAATAATGGATATGATATCGATTATCGAACTGATTATCATGTTTATGGAATGGAATGGGATGAAAAGCAAATGGTTTTTTATCTCGATAATGTAAAAACTTTTACGTTTGGAATTGCGACAAATGATGGACGACAGGCATTCCAAAAAGATTTCTTCTTTTTGTTAAATGTGGCAGTAGGAGGTCAATGGCCGGGATACAATATTGATGATTGCTTCCCGCAAGCAATGAGCGTAGATTATGTGAGAGTTTATCAATAATTATTTTAAAAATTGTTAGGAATTAGTTATAGTGACTAAAGTTCTAACAGTTTTTTTATACAAATTTAAAAAATTTTAATATATTATGAATGCAAAAAAATTTAATTGTCATATTTTTTTAAAATAATATAATGAATAAAAGGATAAATAAGAGCTACTATCGCCATAGCCCACGCTAAAGGATCAGCTAAGCAAAGAACTAAATAAGACCAATCGGACGCATAAGCGTTGATGCTTCCTCCATTTACTAAAGGAGGTAGAGTGAGACAGAGTGCAATTCTTGCAATCAATTCAAATAATCCTGCTAATAAGGTGTAGTGTGATTTAGCAATGCCTTGTACTCCATTCCGGAAGACGAACATGATGCCAAGAATGAAAAATAAAGATAAATCGATATAGAGAAAATAATTTCCGAATTTAATTGATTCACTGGAAATTTTATCGGGACTTAAAAATATGTATTGATAGTTACCATTAATAGTAAATAATAAACCGCAAAGAAGAATAATGGCATACATTACAAAAACAATAATGATACTTTGTAAAGTTCCTTTTTTGATGCGGTCGTAATTTTTAGCTCCTAAATTTTGAGCATTAAAACTGACTAGTGCCGTCCCTAAAGCACTTATTGGTGACATCATAAAACTTTTGACTTTGTTAGCGGCTCCAAAACCATTTTGTGCCGGATTATTAAAAACCATATTACCATTTGGCAAAAGATCATAAGAGACAATCGATCCTTGCATAAAGATGATTCCGATTGCTAAGAGTGAAAATTGAAAACCTAAAGGAAAACCTTGCTTAAAGTGAATCCATAATTCGTTTATAGGAAACATAAAATCTGCTTTGTGCAATCTAAATTGTTTGTACTTTTTAAATGTGTAAATGAAACAAAGAATTGTGCTTAAACTTTGGGCAAAGATAGTGGCTAAAGCAGCACCGATTACACCCCATTTAAACGATACAATAAAAATTATATCGAGAATAATATTGAGAATTGTTGACATCAATAAAAATAAAAGCGGAGTAATAGAATCGCCGATACTTCTCAAAATAGAACAGATCATGTTATAAAAAATTTGTGCAAATATCCCGATAAAAATCACAAAGCAATATTGGTAAGCGGCAGTGTAAACACCTTTGTTTTGAGGTGTTACATTAATTATTGATAAAAGATAATTAAGGAGAGATGTTGCTGTTATCATTAAAAAGATTGAAATTAAGATGCACAATATTATTTGAGACGCAAACGAATGGCGAATGCCTTGTTCGTCGTTTTTTCCAATTCGAGAAGAAGTGATAACACAAAATCCGGCAGTGCATCCGAAAGAAAATTGCAAAAATACAAAAGTTAACGAATAAACATCATTCACGCCGGCAACTTCGTCGCTTGATAAAGCTTGACCGCAAATCATCGCATCGCTTAAGACATATAATTGTTGCAAAATAAAGGAGATAATAATTGGAATGCTGAAGATTAATATACTTTTCCATTCCTTACCTTCACGTAAATTTATTGGTGTAAATATTTTTTTTAAAAAACTTTGTTTCACTGACGACACTTCCTTAAACATTATATGCCTACTTATAGTAAAAGAGGGATAAAAAAATAATATATGATTAAAAATTTCTTTTAGTGTTTTAAAGTAGACAAATTAAATAAAAATTTACGCAAAAGTAATTTCGATTTTTAAATAGAGGAAAAATTCAATAATTATCTTAAAAAAAACGTAATAATCTATAACTATATTTTTGTAAAATTAAGTGTTGTTATATAAAGATATTTCATAATATTGTCTAATGATTAATATATCTATAAAAAATTTCGATATTTCTAAGTGAATTTGATTAACTTAATTTTATTTATAGATATGCGATTACTATATTCAGCATTAATTCTTTTGATAATAAAACTTATATATGTTACCTGACTTCCGTCGATTAAGTCAAAAACTAGTGAACAATTAAAAATCAGAGTCAAAGAATTTTAAAATATCGGAG